>CAYXEM010000052.1:0-5901 GCA_964464045.1 uncultured Microbacteriaceae bacterium
TTGTTCCTTCGTACCTGCTCACCCCGTACATCGTGACGGTTGACAACTACGAAGCCCTGCTGATCGACTCGGGTTACATCGACCCAGCTGACCTCGGCTAATAAGTAGTACCTAGCGGCTTCTCTGCCCGCGGGACATACGTTTCGCGGGCAGAGATTGCCCACTATCCTCATCGAAGACGATGAATCGCAAGGAGCATGATGTCTGAACCCATTCTGGAGATGCGTTCCATCACCAAGACTTTCCCCGGCGTAATCGCACTGGAAAACGTCAACCTCGTCGTTGAGCGAGGCGAAATTCACGCCATCTGCGGCGAAAACGGAGCAGGTAAGTCCACCTTGATGAAGGTGCTCTCGGGTGTCTACCCCCACGGCTCCTACACCGGCGACATCTTCTATGCCGGCGAAGTACAAGAATTCCACAGCCTTCGCGACTCCGAAGCTAAAGGCATCGTGATCATCCACCAGGAGCTAGCGCTTAGCCCTCACCTCTCGATCGCGGAAAACATCTTCCTGCGCAATGAGATCACCACCGCTGGACTGATCAACTGGAACAAGACCAACCAAGAAGCCATGAAGCTCATGGAAGAGGTTGGCTTGAAAGAAAACCCCCAACGCCCCATTAAAGACATCGGTGTGGGAAAACAGCAGTTGGTCGAAATCGCCAAGGCTCTCTCGAAAGAGGTGAAACTCCTCATCCTTGACGAGCCCACCTCGGCTCTTAACGACGAGGACTCTGCTCACCTTCTCGACCTTCTTCGTGCGCTGAAAGAACGCGGCATCACGTCGATCATCATTTCCCACAAACTCAATGAGGTGGAGTCAATCGCCGACACCACAACCATCATTCGGGATGGTCAAGTCGTTGAGTCTCTTCGGATGAAGGAAGACAAAGTCACCCAGGAGCGCATCATCCGCGGAATGGTCGGTCGAGAGATGGCCAACCGTTACCCCGCGCGTGACGCAAAAATCGGTGACGAAATCTTCCGCGTTGAAAACTGGAACGCATATCACCCACTCGACACCGAGCGGAAGATCGTTGACGACGTCTCGATTAACGTTCGCGCCGGTGAGATTGTGGGTCTCGCGGGAATTATGGGCGCAGGTCGCACTGAGTTTGCCAGAAGCCTCTTTGGTGAGTCATACGGCAAGAACATCACCGGCAAAGCATTCATGAAGGGCAAGGAAATTGACGTGTCTAGCGTCAATCGGGCCATCAGTAACGGCCTTGCCTATGCCACAGAGGACCGCAAACGCTATGGCCTCAACCTCATCGAAGACATTAAGCGAAACATCACACTCGCATCGCTGAAGCAGTTCGTGCGCGGCCTCCTTGTGAGCTCGAACGAGGAATACCGACGTGCGAGCGAGTACCGCGAGAGCATGAACATCAAGGCCCCCTCAGTCCTTACCGTGACTGGCCAGCTCTCTGGAGGAAACCAGCAAAAGGTTGTGCTGAGCAAGTGGATCAACGTCGAGCCAGACGTTCTCATCCTCGATGAGCCCACCCGCGGTATTGACGTGGGCGCGAAATACGAGATTTACCTCATCATCCAGCGCATGGCCGCTGAGGGCCGCGGAATCATCGTGATCTCCTCGGAGCTCGATGAGCTAATGGGTATCTGTGACCGAATTTATGCAATTTCAGAAGGCCGCATCACGGGTGAAGTTACCCGCGACAAGGCTGACCCTGAACAACTTATGAAGTACATGACCATGGAAAAGGAAACTAGCAATGTCTAACGCCACCACTGCGGCGCCTGCGTCGTTTGCAGACAAGATGAGGGACCGCTTTAAGGGCATTAACCTGCGCCAAAACGGTATCTTCCTCGCGCTGATTGGCCTCATGGTCTTCTTCGCGATCACCACCCCTAACTCGGCATCGATTACTCCGTCGAACATCTCCAACCTGGTGGTGCAAAACGGATACATCCTGGTGCTGGCTATCGGAATGGTGATGGTCATTATCGCCGGCCACATTGACTTGTCGGTGGGATCGCTGGCTGCGTTTATTGGTGCAGTCGCGGGCATTTTGGTCGTGAGACCCCTCGAACAAGACGGTTGGGACTGGCTTCCTGCCCTCCCCTGGTGGCTCGGCATTGTTGGCGCCATCGCAGTGGGAGCGGTGATGGGTATGTGGCAAGGCTTCTGGGTGGCCTACGTGGGCATCCCTGCCTTTATCGTGTCCCTGGCCGGTATGTTGCTCTTCCGTGGTCTCGCACTGATGACCCTCCAGAACACCAACATTGGTCCGTTCCCCGACGAGTTCCGTGCCATTGGTAACGGCTTCATCGACCGAGGGAATGTCTTAGGTCAAACGTTTGGCCTACCGGACACGATTAATGGAACCGCAATTCTTGTCACGATTCTGGGTGTGCTGATCCTGTGGGTCCAGCAGTTCAACCAGCGTCGCGGCCGCATCCGCTACAACCAGGTCGTGGAACCTGTTCTCTGGTTCTACGCCAAGAACATCATCCTGAGCGCCATGATTACCTTCGTCGGTATTCAGCTCTCCCGTGCAAACGGAATCCCCTACACCTTGCTGTTGCTGGTGTTCTTAATCGTCGTCTACTCAGTCGTGATGAACCAGACCCAATTCGGTCGCTACATCTATGCAATCGGTGGAAACCTCAACGCCGCGATGCTCTCCGGTATCAACGTTCGCCGGGTGAACTTCTTCATCTTCGTGAACATGGGATCGCTCGCAGCGCTCTCTGGAGTTCTGCTGGCAGCTCGAATGAACTCGGCTGTGCCAAAAGCTGGTGACATGCTCGAGCTCGACGCTATTTCCTCGGTGTTCATCGGTGGTGCCGCCGTGACCGGTGGTATCGGAACCGTGGCCGGCTCAATGGTCGGTGGAATGATCCAGGGTGTTCTCGCCAACGGTATGAACCTGAACTCGGTGGGTATTGACCTTCAGATGACGATTAAGGGCCTCGTGCTTCTGCTCGCAGTTGCCTTCGACGTCTGGAACAAGAACCGCAAGTAATGCGAGACTGAAGCCCCGGGATTATTCCCGGGGCTTCAGTGTTTTGAGGAGAAAAAATGACCCTGCCTGCCCCACGCATCATTGACCCGAAGTCTGTACCCGCCCTGAAGTGGGGCATTATCGGCCCCGGAGCGATCGCCGATACGTTCGTCGGCGCGATTCATTCGCACACGCAACAGCGTGCCGTTGCCACGGCCTCTCGCACGCCCGGGCAAGCGGATCGATTTGCGAAGGCCCACGGCCTCGACACTGTGCACGAGTCCTATGAGGCGCTCGTAAGTGATCCCAATGTCGATGTGCTCTACGTGGCCACGCACATATCTGATCATCTGGACTATGCCCGCATGGCCGTTGACGCAGGAAAACATGTCTTGGTTGAAAAACCGTTGCACTACAGCTCGACCGAAGCTGAAGAGTTCTTTGCCCACGCGCGTCAAGCTGGGGTGCTCGCTATGGAGGCAATGTGGACTAGATATCTTCCCGTCTCTGATGTCTACCGTCAGCTTGTTGCCTCAGGTGAGATTGGGGATCCAGAGTTTTTCCAAGCAAGTTTTGCAAACGATAACCGGCACATCGATCGGTTGTGGGCGCCAGGCAGCGGCGGGATCGTTCACGACATGGGTATTTACCCAATTGCCTTTGCGCAATTCGTTATGGGAAACCCTGACTCCGTGAGCGCAACGGGTCGGATTACCGCCGAGAAAATGGATTCCGAGTCGTATGTCACCCTCGAATACTCCAATGGGTCTCGGTCACACCTTTACATCTCGGGCACCGCTACAGTGCCGTGCACGGCCAACGTGTCGACATCCAGCCATTTGGTCACATTCGACCATCCCTTCTTCGTCCCCACAGGAATTGGCGTTTCGGACAAAGACCTCTATTTCACAGGCGATCATTGGGCCGATACCTCAGCAGTTCAGGGCCACGACGGGCTGGGCTACCAGGCAACAGCTTTAGCAAGCTACGTGTCAGAGGGTCGCCTGGACTCGCCACTGCATTCACACGCTGATGCCGTGGCCAACTTGCGCATTGCCGAGGAAATCTGTCGCCAGCTTGGCGCCAATCCGTCCGGCACCTAAAAGCCTGGGGTTACCAGAAAATCCTCGGCTCGCCACCCAAGGCAAAATATGCCAAGAGCATATTCTGAATGCCTGCCTTGTCGGCGGCATTGAGTGTAAATGATGATCGCCCGTTCGACCCCGCGAACTCGATCGTGGTGGTGTCAGACGTCGCGATGGCCATGAGATAGTCAATGTCAGACGCCGTCACAGGCCTCCAGCCACCCTCCCAGGCGTTTCTGGTTCCCTCATACTGCTCAATTTGATCGGCGCTAAAGCCCACGTCCCATTTCTCGCCATCAATAGTGGCCACAACCGATTCGGTCATCACCCACGAGGGGTTATAAAGCATTGCTTTGAGATACAACGACAGCTTCTCGCTGTCTTGGTAGAGATGTAACTCGAGCGCATCGGCCGTAATCCAGGTGATCTCATCGCCCGAGAGAGTGTATTGCACCGCTTTTCGGTCGAAGTAACGAGTTGCGCCATCTGGGCCACCAACCCAGCTGTATAGCTTGGTGAGAGCGCTGGCTTTCTCCGCCTCCCAGATCACCGCGAACCATTCCGTCTGCTTTTCGAAGTCTGGGGCGAACTCGAGCAGGGCGTCACTGGTGAAATTCCACCGCTTTGCGGCGCCGATAATATCTCCCGCCTCAACCAGTCGTTGCATGGTGTTTTCGGCGTCGGCCATGGTGGCTTTGGCCGCCTCGTTGCGCAACGCAACGACTTCATCAGAATTTGTTAAAAAATCAGATTCGTTTTGAATGTCCCAGAATGCTTGTCGCGGGTCGTCCTCCAGCTTTGCCACCACCGACGCTAACAGCTCTTGTTCGAAAAGTTGTTGGACCTCAATTGCCCGGGTTTGAGCGCGCTCAAATCTCGCCGTATCGCGCTGGTCAACGAGGAAATACTCTGCGTAGGCACCTCGATAGTCGCCTTGCACCTGGAGCTCCACCGCATGATCGAAATGGTCACGAGAGACTTCGAGGACATCGAGAAGTGCGGCAGCATCGACAAAACGCTGCTCATCAGGGTCTGTCTCCTGCATCTGCACCACGACAACCTCAGCGTCCCGCAAACTATCGGCTGTTATCGCAGCGTCGAAGCGCTCAAGCAGTTGAACTTTGTTCCAGCTCGACCATGCTGCGCTTCCCACAAGAACAAGAAGGATGAGGCCGGCTACGGCACCGAAGATCAGATAACGTCGCCCAGACAGGACACCTCGCCAGTGCTTCACAAGCAACAGCAGTTGCGCTAGCGGCGTGGTGTTGATGGGTTCACCGCAGTTGTTACAGAGGTTAACCCCTTCAGGGTTTTGATGACCACCAGGACAGCGCACGAATTCACTCCAAGAACTTCTTACTTACCTCTCCAGCCTAAGCGGAGCGGCCTTGGAAGGCTCCGAAGAGCGCCAGCAAGGCATTGTGAGAAGTTAGTAGCGCTCCATCGAATAGCCCTCTTCGCCGTGCATCATCAAGTCAATTCCAGCGATTTCATCGGCGTTTGATACCCGGAATCCGCCAAGCTTCTGGATTACCCAGCCGATCACAAATGCTGCAACAAATGCGTACACCAGCATCGCAATCGAGGCGATGAGCTGGACAACAAGCTGCTTGTAGTCGCCACCCATGAACCATCCGGTGTCGTTAGCGAAGAATCCGAGGAAGATCATTCCAATTAATCCTGACAACAAGTGAATGGCGACCACGTCGAGCGAATCGTCATAACCAAGCTGGAACTTCCACTCGATGGCAAGAGCTGAGGCAACACCCGCGATGACGCCGAGGAACAAGGAGGCACCCGGGGTCAGGTTTGCACAGGCCGGTGTAATGGCTACAAGTCCCGCGATGGC
>CAYXEM010000053.1:0-5877 GCA_964464045.1 uncultured Microbacteriaceae bacterium
GAAACCGTTGCCGGCTTTGTGATCGAACGGCTTGGCCGCTTGGCGGAGGTGGGTGACACGGTGGCAATCGAACAGGGCGAGTTCCGGGTGGAGCGTGTGGATGGTCGCCGCATCGAGCGCATTCGATTCACCCCGACGGTGGACGCCTCGGAGGTGGATCTCCTATGAGTTCTGACTGGTGGGGTTTGATCTGGTTGGTGGTGTTGCTGCTGGGTAACGCCTTCTTTGTCGCTGCCGAGTTCGCGGTGATTTCTGCCAAGCGTTCGCAGATTGAGCCGCGCGCTGAAGAAGGGTCTAAGTCTGCAAAGACTGCTCTCTACGCGATGGAAAATGCCACCTTGATGCTGGCGACCTCGCAGCTGGGAATCACCGTGTGTTCGCTACTGATTTTGTTGGTCGCAGAACCCTCGATTCACCATCTTCTCGAAGTCCCGCTGGAGGCAATCGGGCTCGACTACTACTGGGTGGGGACAATCGGCTTTATCTTGACGCTGTCGATCGTGACCTACTTGCACGTAGTACTGGGCGAAATGGTGCCAAAAAACATCTCATTCTCACTTCCGGACAAAGCAGTCTTGATCCTTGCCCCACCACTGGTGGGCGTATCCCGGGTGATTTCGCCAATCATCCGAGCATTAAACGCTGTGGCCAACGGGATTTTGAGGCTGTTCAAGGTGGAGCCAAAGCAAGAAGCAACCAGTGCCTTCACGCTGGATGAGGTGGCCACTATCGTTGCCGAGTCCACTAAAGAGGGAATGCTTCGCGACCAATCCGGGGCACTCACCGCAGCGTTTGAATTCACCGAGAAAACGGCGACTGACGTGGTCATTCCTGTGGAGTCACTGGTGACCTTGCCCGAAGACGCCAGCGCCACCGACGTTCAGCATGTGGTGGGACAGCACGGGTTTAGCCGTTATCCGCTGGTCAGCGCAGCGGGAGAGCCCACGGGCTACCTCCACATCAAAGACGTATTGGATATTCCAGACGACGAGTGTGACTATCCGGTAAGCCCCAAGCGAATCAGGAAGCTCATTTCCCTTGGTGCAACGACCGACCTCGAAGACGCGCTTGCGATGCTACGTCGTACTCGCTCGCACCTGGCCCGCGTCCACGATGAGTCAGGCAACACCGTGGGTGTGTTGTTCCTAGAAGACATCATCGAAGAGCTCGTCGGTGAAGTGCGCGATGCCACCAGAAGGGGTGTCCGGGTTCCCGGAGCCCCGTCATGACCGAGCCGACAATCCACTTGGGCGATATCGCCCATCTGATTGTCGCCCCGGGCCCGGCCGACCAAAAATACTCCAGAGGAGTGGTGGGCCTCGTTGTGGGGTCCACCTCCTTCCCGGGCGCGGCAGTCCTCGCCACCTCGGCCGCTTTGCACGCTGGAGTGGGCATGGCGAGGGTGCTCACCGACGCGAGCGTGCAGCAGCTTGTTCTCTCAAGTTGCCCAGAAGCAGTGGTGGTTTCCGGGAAAGTGGATGCCGTTGTTGTGGGAAGCGGCATTCCGGAGGGTGATGATGAGGACATTCGTGAGCGACTTGCCACGTTGCCCATTAATGACCAGACGCCTGTCATTGTCGATGCGGGGGCGCTTCCGTTGACGCCAACACTTCCTGGCGCCAAGATCATCACCCCGCACGCGGGAGAGCTTGAGAAAGTGGCGCAGTCGCTGGGAATTTCTCACGAATCCTCGCATGATGCGGCGCTCGCGGTGGCCTCACAGTGGGGTGTCGTGGTCTATTTGAAGGGGCACAAGAGTCTCATCTGCACACCAGAAGAAGTCGCCTATGAACTGCCTGAGGCGTCCCATTGGTTGGCCACTGCGGGCACTGGGGATGTGTTGGCAGGAATCATGGGCGCCGTATGTGCCTCACAGCAGGGATCACCAGTGGATTTTGATTCACTAGCGCTCTGGGCGGCCGCGTCCGGCCTTATTCACGCAGAGGCGGCTCGGCGGGCGAGTAGGGACTCAGGTGACGGAGAGGAAGGCCCACTCCTCGCCCATGACGTCGCGCAGCAGGTATCTGCCGTGATTGCCAGGTTGGCTAAAGGCTAGGTGGCAAGCAGGCGGGCAATAGCAGATCCCACAGCCTCAGATTCGATCAAGAATCCATCGTGACCATAGGGGGAATTCACCACTACTGACTCGTTAGCGCCATCGAGTGTCCCCGGGATGTGCTCTGCCAAGGTGTGCTGTTGGACGATGGGGAAGAGCCGATCAGAATCAATTCCCAGCACCAAGGTCGGCATTGTCAAGGCTCCAAGAACTTCGTCGAGTCGTCCGCGCCCTCTCGTGACATCGTGGCTGTTCATCGCCTGCACGAGGGCAATATAGGAATTGGCGTCAAAGCGCCTCGTGAACTTGTTGCCGTGGAAATCCAAATAGCTCTCGACGGCGAATCGTCCCGCATCACCCAAGGGGGAGCGCTGACCCTGCCAGGAGCGGCCAAATCGATCGTTGAGCTCGTTGGGAGAGCGATAGCTCAACAGCGCAATTCGTCTAGCAAGAGCCAGTCCGCGGTTGGGGCCTTCTGCTTCGTCGTAGTAGTCGCCGCCATGGAAGTTCGGGTCGACCTGGATGGTTTCAAGCTGAACCGAGTTGATGCCGACCTGGTCGGCGCTGGTGACGGCGCAGGTGGCGATGAGTCCAAGCCGCTTCGTCGCAGAGGGATATTCAATGGCCCATTCCAGGGCGTGCATGCCGCCCATTGATCCACCAATGACGCTATGGAACACGTCAATTTCCAGCTTCTGGGCCAGAAGTGCTGTGGCCTGAACCTGGTCGCGAATAGTCAGGTAGGGGAAGCGTGATCCCCACTCGCGTCCATCGGGCGAGACCGTCGCAGGACCGGTCGAGCCTTGGCAAGCGCCAAGAACGTTGGGAACGATGATCGCGAATTTCTCCGTATCAAGAGCGCAACCCGGGCCGATTATGTCGGGCCACCATCCAGAGGTCTGATGGCCTGCAGCTGCAGGCCCATAGGCGTGGGAGTCGCCGGTGAGTGCGTGGAAGACCAGGATGGCGTTGTCTTTGGTCTCGTTGAGTTCACCGAAGATCTCATAGGCGAGTCGAACGTGGGGCAAGCTCCCACCGGTTTCAAACTCCATGGGGCCTAGTTGGGCAAACTTTCTATTTCCCAGTGCATCACCGTCGCGCCAGGCGCCTGTCACCGGGGGCGTACCACGGAGAGATTCGACCAGGGCGTCAGAAATAAACGCCGAGGGCGCTGAATCTGAGGGTGTTTGCCAATCCATGGTGAACCCATTCTCTCAGGCAGAAAACAAAAGTGTGGCGGCGGGTTAACCCGCCGCCACACTCAGGTGGATTAGAGCGCCTTAGCGGCGGCAAAACCCTTCTCAAGATCGGCGATGATGTCGTCGATGCGCTCGAGTCCAACCGACAAGCGCACCAGTCCGGGGGTAACACCGGTGGTGAGCTGCTGCTCGGGGGTGAGCTGCGAGTGAGTGGTCGATGCCGGGTGGATGATGAGGCTTCGCACGTCACCGATGTTGGCCACGTGGCTAAACAGCTCCACGTTGTCCACCAGGGTGCGACCTGCGTCAACACCGCCCTTGATCTCGAACGACAACACTGCTCCCACACCGTTGGGTGCGTACTTAGCCGCTGCGGCAGCCCAAGGGCTTGACGAGAGACCTGCGTAGTTAACGTCTGCCACCTGTGGGTGGTTCGAGAGGTATTCGGCAACCGCCTGAGCGTTTTGACAGTGACGCTCCATGCGAAGGCTCAAGGTCTCAATACCTTGAATCAGCGCGAAGGCGTTGTCGGGCGAAATTGCGGCACCCATGTCGCGCAGCAACTGCACGCGAGCCTTAATCACGTAGGCAATTGCGTCTCCCAGAACGCCGGTGTAGCTGGCGCCGTGGTAGCTGGGGTCTGGTTCGGTAAGTCCGGGGAACTTGTCCACGTGCTGGGACCAGGGGAACTTTCCGCCGTCAACAATGGCACCTGCCACGACAGTTCCGTGTCCACCGAGGAACTTGGTGGCCGAGTGAATGACAATGTCGGCACCGTGCTCGAAGGGGCGAATCAAATAAGGACTTGCCACGGTGTTGTCGACAATCAGCGGTAGCCCGTGCTTGTGGGCAACCTCGGAGACAGCCTCGATGTCCAAGATGTTGATCTTGGGGTTGGCGATCGTCTCACCAAAGAGCAGCTTGGTGTTGGGGCGAATGGCCGCTTCCCACTCGGCGAGATCGTCTTGGTTTTCTACGAAGGTGGTCTCGATGCCAAGCTTTGCCATCGTGTACTTGAACAGGTTGTAGGTGCCGCCGTAGATGGAGCTCGAGCTGACGATGTGGTCGCCAGCGTTCGCGATGTTCAATACGGCATTGGTGGCTGCAGCCTGGCCCGAGGAAACGAGCAGCGCGGCGGTTCCGCCCTCAAGCGCTGCAATGCGCTTTTCTGCCACGTCCTGCGTGGGGTTCATGATGCGGGTGTAAATGTTTCCAAACTCGGCCAAGGCAAAGAGGTTCTTCGCGTGGTCGGCGCTGTCGAAGACATACGCAGTCGTGCGGTAGATCGGGGTGGCACGAGATGACGTAGTGGGGTCAGGGGCAGCTCCAGCGTGAATCTGCTGCGTTTCAAACTTCCAGTTTTCGGACATGGGGTACTTCCTGTGAGGAGGGGTCAATAGTCATAGAGAGTAAGTGGACTATTCGCCGCTGTCACGCGGGGGTGTAACAGGAGGTAACAGTGCTTAACGAAGCGACTTTTGCATCATCACGATGCCAATCCAGCGGTCGAATTTAAATCCCACCTTGCCCATCCGGCCGGTTTCTTTAAAGCCGAGAGATTTGTGAAGGGCTAAAGATGCGTCGGCGCCCGAATCGGCAATCACGGCGATCATTTCCTTGAGCCCTGCTTCTTTGCACTTTTCGATCAATGCCTCGAGCAGCGCTCTCCCAAGGCCGCGTCCTGTCGACGCCGGACCTAAGTAAATGGTCGACTCGACGGTGTGCCGAAATGCTGACTTGTCGCGGTAAGAGGTGACCCGGGCGTATCCCAAGATGTCGCCACCGGGAGACTCTGCCACGAGGAACGGGTGGCCGACCTTCTCTGTGTGTTCAAACTTCGCCCTGAATGCTCGAATCGTCGGTGGCTTCTCGTCAAAAGTCACTACTGAGTTTCTGACGTAGTGGCGGTAGAGAGATAACACCGCGGGTAAATCTTCCTCGACGGCTGGTCGAATCGAATACTCGAAGGTCGGAAGCTCGGGGCTGGGTGCAGCGTGCGGGGAGGGTTTCTTGCGTCGACGGTGATACTCGTGAGCGAGCACGGACACCTCCCAGAATCAAAACGTGTCTTGAGGTTACCCGAGCGACCAGTCGATGGGCGCCATCCCCATTCGAACGAGCTCATTATTTGCCCTGCTAAAAGGCCTTGAGCCAAAGAACCCCCGCCTTGCCGAAAGCGGGCTGGGGTGCGCCGATTCAATTACCGGCACATCACTCAGCAAGGGAGAAAGTTTCTGGGCGTGACGACCCCACAAGATCGCAACGAAGTTCGAATTGAGGGACACCAGTCCCCGGACAAGGGAGTCGGAAATTTCCTCCCAGCCCAGGGACGCGTGCGCTCCAGGAGCGTGGGCTGAGGTGGTGAGGTGGCGGTTGAGGAGCAGTACCCCCTGCTTGGCCCACGGCGTGAGATCAAAATCATTGCCGGTTGTCAGACCGATATCGGAATGGAGTTCGGCGAGTATGTTTTTTGCGCTTTGCGGAAGAGGGCGTGTGTCTTTGGGAAGTGAAAACGACAATCCCATCGCGTGGCCTGGGGTGGGGTAGGGGTCTTGGCCCACAATCAACACCCGGACATCGGATGGATCTACATCCAACGCACGAAAAACGTATTCGGTCGAG
>CAYXEM010000054.1:0-4554 GCA_964464045.1 uncultured Microbacteriaceae bacterium
GCAGAATTCTGCGCGAAGACTGGCGATTGATTGCCACAAAGTTGAGGCGGGCAGCTAGCGCCGACCACGATATCATCGCAATCAACCGCCAAAAGATGCGCCCCGGTGGTTTCCTCGCCCGTCATCAAAATTCGATGGCCGCTGAATTCGGCGCGAAACAAATCTGTTTCAAGTTGGATAGACAGGCGTGTGACCATCGCCGCGATCAATTGGTTCAGGCTTTCGGTCTGGTCAGCCCGGGCCGATGATACATCTAGCGCGGCCACCAACGTGCCATCGGGCCCAAAGACGGGCGCGTCGATACAGCTCATGGCGGTGTTATGCGCCATGAAATGTTCGTCGCGGTGGATGATCAGCGCGCGCCGTTCTGCAAGGCAGGTTCCAATCCCGTTTGTGCCTTGCGCTGCCTCGCTCCAGTCGCGGCCGGGTTCAAGGCCCCATTCGCGAAAGGCTGCCAGATCCCCCATGCGGGTGCGCCCAGACAGCACCACCCCGTTTTTATCGGTCAAAAACACAGCTGCGCCGCAATGGGCGATCATTCCAAACAGCTCGTCTAACCGCGGTTCGGCCATGTGCAGCAGACGGCCAGCCGCCTCTTTTTGTTGCAAAAGGGTGTGCGCGTCTATCGCGGGCGGCGCTTTTCTTTGCGAGGGGTCAAGCCCGTAACGATCGAAACTGCGCCGCCACGAGGCAGCCACAGCAGATCTGGCAGCAGCCGTGGAACTGCGCACGCTTTCAAAGACACGATCAGCATGGGTATTGATCATGTTATCCTCCCAAACGTGGCTTCAGGGCACAACCTAATGCCGGGAAATGATCTATGTCAAAAACACGCCTAGCCTGTGCGTGCCCCCCTTTGTTTTCTGCCCGCTGGCATGTCTGCTGTGCATGCCTTGGCATCAATAAAGGCGATGATGCGACCCATGATGAATTTGGTCTGCTGGTAAATAAGCAGATCCGCGCTGTCAGGCACGGGCACCACGCTTATGTGCGCATTACGCTGTTCCATCTGTTTATATTCCGCCAGATCGAACAAGCCGTCCTGGGTCGGCACCATTCTGAGCATGGGAATGGTCAATCGGTCGATCGCGCCATCCACCGGGGCGTGAAACATCTGCAGTCTTGCACGAAAGTATGGGTGCCGTGACCGATCATATGCGAACAGGCTTTGTGTCTCGACCGGCGTCATCGACGCGGCGATCGCGCAGCCCCTATTGATCTTGCAGCGGCACCTAAAAACCGGCGACCTGCTACGCAGCTGTGGCCGGGCGCCCTGCGGCTACCTGCTGGCTTGGCGCGGCTTCATGGGGATGTTGCCCGCCTTTTGGGGCGTGGAATTCCCGCAAGAGAACGACCATGGCACCCTGACAGGCTGGTTTTACGGCACCCTCGGTTCTGATCCTGTCAAGATCATCGGCCTGAACCAGCCCGGTGGCAAAGACGGCGTGGCAGCGTTTGAGGGCGCCGGACGCGTGCCTTGCCCGGCAGATATCAAGGCGCAGATCGTTCAATCTGGGGCCGCTCGGGGTGCCCGATCTTCTTGCTTGCCCAAGTCACGCCAAAGCGTTGTGCGCGTGGCGGTTTGCCTAGCTCGCGCATATCGACTATGTGGAGCGCGATGAGAGCGCCGAAGGTGGTCAGGCGGCAAACAGACGCGCTTGCACGGGCCAGCCCCTGATCAACGCGGGGGCGGTCCGCTTGGGCAGGGCTAGGGCGTGGTCGCCGCCGCAGATTTAGGCCGTCGCGCGCGGGTAGACGGGGGCCATTTCGTGCGCGGCTTATCTGTGCAATGAGACGTCGTAGTGGGGCAAATTCGGGGATATTGGGGCAAATTCCAGCGCAGCAGGCCCCAAAGCCAACAGTTTGAAGATACACAAAACATGCAAATCAATCAAAACGCTAAAATCTCTGTCGCGCCGATGATGGATTGGACAGACAGGCATTGCCGCTACCTGCACCGCCTGATCAGCCGCCACGCGCTTTTGTATACCGAGATGGTCACGGCACCGGCCTTGGTGCGGGGGCAGGCGCTGCATTTGTTGGCCTATAATCCACAAGAGCACCCCGTTGCGCTGCAATTGGGCGGCTCTGATCCGGGGGAATTGGCGGTGGCGGCGCGGTTGGGCGCGCGGGCGGGGTATGACGAGATCAACCTCAACTGTGGCTGCCCCAGCGACCGCGTGCAATCGGGCACATTCGGGGCTGTGCTGATGAAAAACCCCGGGCTGGTGGCCGAATGCTGCGCGGCTATGAAATCGGCCGCACCCGGCGTGCCCATCACCGTGAAATGCCGCATTGGCGTGGACGAGCAGGACCCAAACGAGGTTTTGCCCGAATTCTTGGCCCGCATCATCGCCGCCGGGGTCGAGCGGGTTACAATTCATGCCCGCAAGGCCTGGTTGCAAGGGCTAAGCCCAAAGGAAAACCGCGACATTCCGCCATTGGACTATGATTTGGTGTTTCGGATGAAGGCGCTGTTTCCGCATCTGCATATTTCGATCAACGGCGGGGTAGACAGCCTGCAGCAGGCAGCCACGTTGCTGCAGGGTGGCATCGATGGCGTGATGATCGGGCGCGCGGCCTATCACCGCCCGCACGAGATATTGGCCAATGCCGACCGCCTGATCGCCGGGCCCGGTGCCCCCGAAGGCCTAGATGCCGCAGATGTGGTGGTGCAAATGTTGCCCTATATTCAGGCCCATCTGGATCAGGGGGGCAAATTGGCGCAGATCACGCGGCATATGCTGGGGCTGTTTGCCCAAAGGCCCGGCGCGCGGGGCTGGCGGCGGGTGCTGTCCGAGGGCGCCCACCGGCCCGGTGCGGGCACCGATCTGGTGCAAGAGGCGTTGCGCCATGTTTTGGATGCGCAAAGCACGGGCTGACAAAGCGGTGCTTTTCAATTCCCCCATTCAGGTTTAAACCCCGCGCACAGGGGAACTGGGCTTGCGGGGGGCGCAACCATGCCGGATTTAATGTTGCTTTTGCAGATGCTTGCGATGCTTGCCGTGGTGGGCGCCTTTGCCGGTGTTTTGGCCGGGCTGTTGGGGGTTGGGGGCGGCATCGTGCTGGTGCCATCGTTTTATTACGTCTTCACAACTTTGGGCTACAGTGGCCCGCAACTGATGCAGGTGTGTTTAGCGACATCGCTTGCCACCATTCTTGTCACCTCGATCAGATCGGTGCTGAGCCATCATCGCAAGGGCGCTGTGGATTGGGCCATTTTGCGCAGCTGGGCGCCGGGCATTGGCGCGGGGGCTTTGCTGGGTGTGCTGGTGGCGGCCTCGCTGCGGTCGGTGACATTGCAACTGATTTTTGGCGTGTTGGGCCTGATCATTGGGCTTTATCTGGGCTTGGGGCGCGCCCATTGGCGGCTGGGGCAGGCCATGCCCGGGGGCTGGCGCCGCATGGTCATTTCGCCTGTGGTTGGGTTTTTGTCGGTTTTGATGGGTATTGGCGGTGGCAGTTTTGGCGTGCCCTTGATGAGCCTTTATAACACCCCCATCCACCGCGCCGTGGCCACAGCGGCAGGGTTTGGCGTGATGATCGCGGTACCGTCAGTGCTGGGGTTTTTGTTCATGCCTGTGCAAAGCCCCCCGCCGCTTAGCATTGGCGCGGTCAATATCGCTGCCTTTGGCGTGATTATTTCCATGACGTTGATCACCACCCCAGTGGGGGTGAAACTGGCCCACGCCACCGATGCCGCGCGGCTGAAACGGATCTTTGCCATTTTCTTGACGCTTGTGGCGCTGAATATGCTGCGAAAGGCGCTGGGATGGGGTTAGGCGCGCAGGGGTTTTGCCTGTTTGCACCCAAACAACAATCGCGCGCTTGGGCGCAGGCGGCCTTTAGCCGCGCCGCCGCCATCTTGGCTGGCGCCCCAAACGCGGCGTTTCGCCATGGCGGCACATGGTTTGTGGGGGTCGATGCCCTGCCAAATGCGCCCGATGGCAGCCTAGATGGCGTGGCCTTGGGCGGGCCATGGCAGGACCATATCACCGCACCGGCGCAGTGGCACAGGGCGCAGCTTTCGGTGGTGTTTCCGGGCTATCCCAAACAAGACGCCAGCGAAAGCAGCGCCGCACATCGGTTTCGCGTGGCCAGATTTGGCGCACATATCGATGGCTTGCTGCCCGAAGGCCCGCAAAAGCGGCGCTTTCTGCGCGAGCCGCATGCGTTTGTCTTGGGCATCGCGCTGGATCACAGCCCGCACGCACCGCTGATGGTTTGGCCCGGCAGCCACCATGTGGTGGGGCAGGCGTTTCGTGCTGCAATGGCGGGGCAGGCGCCGGGGGATGTGGATATGACACAGGCCTATCAGGCCGCGCGCGCGCATGTGTTTGCCACGATCACCCCCCAGCCCGTGGCGCTGGACGCGGGCGGTGCGGTGCTGCTGCACCGCCATATGTTACATGGGATTGCGCCTTGGGATGCGGGGCTGCAGGGCGCCAATGACGCCGCCATTCCGGGGCTGGGGCCCTGCCGCGCCATGGCCTATTTTCGCCCCCAATTTGCCCAGCCGCAGGCCTGGTTGGACGCTTAGGGCCGGACGCTTAG
>CAYXEM010000054.1:4654-5839 GCA_964464045.1 uncultured Microbacteriaceae bacterium
CGCCCGCCGCGGCGCTTTTGCAGGCCGCTTTGGCGGCCGGGCAGGGCGTTGACCACGTCTTGGCGTTCGTCTTGGCCCATGCGCGACCAGCGCGCAATTTCATCGATGGTGCGAAAACATCCGACGCAAATGCGCTCTTGCGGGTGGACCACGCAGATTTTCACGCAAGGGCTGGCCACTTCGTCGCGCGCCCACAGGCTGTTTGTATCCGTCATCTACCTGCCCCCAAATGCCCCAAACGATCTAACACGCCTTGCAAGATATAAGAGGCTGCAACGTGATCGATGACCTCGGCGCGACGTTTTCGTGTCGTATCCGCCTCTAGCAACGCTTTTTCCGCAGCCACGGTTGAAAGCCGTGACCCCCGATCTTCATTCTCAGTCGGCGGGCTTCGAAATTATTCTGTTCAGCATTGTACGAGGAAATTTGTCTTGGATCAGAGCGATACGGAGTAGTGAACCTTGTCTGTGCGCGCCATTGCAGATCGGTTCTCCAATTTCCATCGCGAGTTTCTAGCCTAAATCCCGAGCTTTCCTGAGACGCCTTGACCGGCAGCTGTTCCTCAATCTGCCTGATAACGAAACCAGCCGAAGTGTCATTGTCTACTGTCGCGCCTATTGTATTGGTTAGGATCTCTTCATTGGAAACGCTCTCTCGGGCAATCAGGGTTTCAAACTGATCTTCGGTAATTGCGCCATTAGCCAGCAATACTTCCAGAAGCTCCTGATCGGCAGCGGTGGCGATATTGCCAAGGCTGAGAATTGCGAGGGCTACACTTGTTTGAACGCGCTTGCGGCGATTGATTTGAAATTTCACTTGGGCTACTCCGTTGCATAATGTGAGCTTTACAGAATTGTCATGTTCTCAAGGTATTGTTAAGTTTTTATGAAGAAGAAATTAAGATTCATAACTGTTTTGAGGAATTTCTTTATAAAACCTTAATAGAAAGGTGGAAGAATGCGGCCGTTAAGTAATTTTTTATTTTAAAGGTCATAAGTATGAAATTTGCACGCTGGATTTACGTAGTGTTCGCCGCGGGAATCAGTTTTTTCATTTCATCGTGTTCACAAGAAGAAGAGGCGGTCGGACAGGGTTCTGAGCTCCGCGGTGCAGTGAGCCTTGACGGTTCCAGTACTGTCTACCCGATCAGCGAGGCAATTGCAGAAGAATTTCTTTCCATTGCTC
>CAYXEM010000055.1:0-5717 GCA_964464045.1 uncultured Microbacteriaceae bacterium
CGCGTGGGCGCGAGCCAGATTGCCTGTCTCGTCGTCGAGCCCATTCAGGGTGAAGGCGGTTTCGTCGTCCCGGCCGAGGGATACCTGCAGGCACTTGTTGACTGGTGCCACGCGAACGGAATCGTGTTCGTCTCCGACGAGGTTCAAAGTGGAATGCTTCGCACCGGACACTACTTCGCCTCCGAGATGTTGGGGATTGAACCTGACCTGATTACCTCGGCCAAGGGAATCGGCGGCGGTCTTCCTATTGCCGCGGTCACTGGCCGCGCTGACATCATGGACGCGACTCACGTGGGTGGCCTCGGGGGCACCTTCGGCGGAAACCCCGTAGCGGCAGCCGCAGTCGTTGCTGTCTTCGAAGACGCCAAGAAACGCGATCTCAACGGCGAAGCAAAGCGCGTGGAAAAGACCTTTGGCGCGGAACTTCAGCGACTGAAGGCAAAATACCCGATCATTGCCGAGGTCCGTGGCGCAGGAGCAATGCTCGCGATCGAACTCCTCGATCCTTCGGGCGAGCCCGCCTCCGATGCGGTGAAGTCGGTCCAACAATTCGCGTTCAAAAAGGGAGTCTTGTTCTTAACCGCCGGAACCTTCGGCAACGTCCTTCGCTTCCTGCCCAGTGTCGTCATGTCTGACGAACTGCTGCTCGATGCCGCAGGCGTGTTGGACGAGGCGCTCGGCTCTCTCTAGGACCCATGCCCAACTGGTTACACGCTGGAGCGACAGAACCTGTCGCGAGGCTTCTGCGCGATGGCAGGGTGGAATCCATTCACCATGGAGTACTCGCCGTCGTCGACGCTCACGGCAAGAAGGTAGCTAGCGCGGGCGACCCCAAGGTTGCGGTGTATCCGCGCTCCACCCTGAAGCCACTTCAAACACTCGCGGTGTTGAACACTGGAGTGGAGTTGACCGACTTGGAAGTGGCGTTGACTAGTGCAAGTCACAGTGGCTCCAAGGTGCACCAGGACGCAGTCCACGAATTCTTACTCGACCACCAATTAAGCCCGGGCTTGCTGCAGTGCCCCGCAGACTGGCCACTCGATCGTGACGAGCGCTTGGCGATGATGGCAAGAGGCGACGACAAGAACCAACTGGCCATGAATTGTTCTGGAAAGCACACCGGGTTCCTTGCCGCGTGCCAACACCAAGGCTGGGAACTAGACACCTACCTCTCCCCTCTCCACCCTCTTCAGCGGGCAATCATTTCCACGGTCGAAGAGTATTCAGGCGAAGCTCCAAACCAGGTGTCGATTGATGGCTGTGGGGCGCCACTTCTTGGCCTGTCTGTTTTGGGGCTGGCCAAGGCAATGGCGAGGCTCGTGAGTGAAGATTCTGAACACTCACGCCGAATCGTCGAATCGATTGGCAAGAACGCGTGGGCGATTGCTGGCACAGGCCACGCCAACACAGTGGTGATTGAAAGGCTTGGCGGCATCGCCAAGATCGGCGCAGAGGGCCTCGTCGTGATCGCTGTCCCCTCCGGATATGCCGTTGCGGTCAAGATTTTGGACGGCTCAATGAGAGCCACGACGCCTGTCGCCCTCGAAGCACTTCGTCAAGTAGGCGCTATCGACGATACCGTCGCCACAGCCCTCATCACACAGACCACAGAGCAGGTATATGGGGGCGAGAGTCTTTTGGGTGGACTAGAGGTCACTCTGGACTAATGTTTCTGGTGGCGCTCATCTGGGCGCCGAGAGGAAATCGATAAGAGATGAAAGTAGCGGTTCCCCGCGAAATTAAAAACAACGAATTCCGCGTCGCGATGACGCCCGCAGGAGTTCGAGAACTCACCGGCCACGGCCACCAGGTGCTCATTGAAAAGGGTGCTGGATTGGGCAGTGGAATCACCGACGAAGCCTATGTCGCCGAAGGCGCAACCATCGTCGCTGATGCAGCAACCTGTTGGTCAGAAGCCGACATGGTGGTCAAGGTTAAAGAGCCCGTAAAAGAGGAATACGGATACTTCCGTGACGGCCTCGTGCTCTTTGCCTATCTCCACTTGGCTGCCGAACCAGAGCTCACCAAGGCGCTGATGGACTCAGGTGTTACCAGCGTTGCGTATGAGACAGTTCAACTGCCTACCGGAGCACTCCCGCTCCTTGCCCCAATGAGCGAGGTCGCAGGGCGACTATCGGCGATCGTGGGCGCCCACGCACTGTTGAAACCACAGGGTGGCCGAGGCCAGCTGGTGCCAGGAGTACCCGGAACTCACGCTGCCAAGGTTGTCGTTCTCGGTGGTGGAGTTGCCGGAACTAACGCGGTATCGGTTGCGGTAGGACTCGGTGCTCAGGTCACCGTGTTGGACACCAACCTGCAGCGACTGCGCGAACTAGACGCCCTCTATGCAGGTCGAATTACCACTCTCGCGTCTAACTCGCTCTCGATTGAGCAAGCGTGTGTTGAAGCTGACTTGGTGATTGGTTCGGTCCTTATTCCTGGAGCGAGGGCACCCAAGCTGGTGTCTCTTGATCTGGTGTCTCGGATGAAGCCAGGGAGTGTTCTGGTGGACATCGCGGTAGATCAAGGTGGATGTTTTGAAGGGTCCAAGCCGACCACTCACGCTGACCCCACCTTCGAGGTGCACAACAGCATCTACTACTGCGTGGCCAACATGCCAGGAGCAACTCCTGTCACGTCAACTGCTGCACTGACCAACGCAACACTGCGTTATGCAACTTCTTTGGCCAACCACGGCTGGAAGGACGCGCTGAAGGCCGATGCCGCATTGGCGAAGGGTTTGAGCACCCACGCAGGGGCGCTGACTAACCAGGCGGTGGCTGACGCACTCGGCATCGAGTCGACCACCATCGAGTCGGCACTGATCTAATCCGGTAGCGCACACAAACGCCATCCATTTACCCCCACCTGCCAGATTCCAGACTTTCCTGGGTCTGGCAGTGGGGGGTTATGGCGAATAAATGGCGCTAGGTGTGTAATTCCCACCGCCTGAAGACCGAGAGTCCCTCGGCGATAAGCCTGGTCAATTTCCGCTAGGTAACGATCACACTCGTGTGTGGCAATCACAAGCACGCCCTCTCGTTGATTCGTTGTGTCGTGGGGGCCTCCGGAAATCACAAGGTCAAAGCTGGCCACCGAGTAGCTATGGTCTTCGGCCCACTCTGTGGCCTGAAGTGGAGCCTGAGTAAGAACGACTTGGGCGAGCGCTCCATCGATCAGAGCTCTGCCTGGAGGGGCATCGGCGTCAAATAGCCCTCGCGGGAGGCCAGAGTCTCTCCATGCGTCTCTTTGGGTGGGGACAAGTCGCCACGAACTATCTGCGCTCCGCGCCAGGAGTGAGGCGCATTCCCCTCGAAGACCGGTCCCCACGACCACATGCGACACGGAATGCATCCTCCGCTGGGCCCGTGCCGTTGCCACCAGCGCATCAACGCACCATTGAATGGTGGCCGAAGGCTCATTCTCTAGCGTTCGGTCGAGATGTTCGGCCACGACAAGTGACGGTGGTGCCAATGTGCCCTGACGCAGTTGACGAAGGGTGTCGATCAGCCTTGCTGGATCATCGGGCACGACGAGATGGTCTCGCTGCATTTCGGTCCACCTGGCGAGCGTGCGACTGAGCCCTCGTCCACCGTCCCCACCCACCCACAGCAGTCCCGGTGGAACATCTCTCACCCCGATTTGAGGTTGATCCTGCCGGTCTGGCCGATCTAACACTGCTAGAGCGGTGGGCACCTGCTCGACGAGCGTCGGCAACGGTTCACACCACAGTGTGGGTGCTACACCCGGAAGCGCCCGTTTCGGAGGGTGTTCTTCCACTCGCAGTGTGTGGTGGGTTCCCGATGCGTCAAGAACAAGCGCAGTCCCTGGTGGAGCGCCCAGCCGTGTGGCAACTGTCTGCGCGGGGACTCCGGGCAGGAAGTCGCCTGCCTCTTGTGTATCTGAGACCCGGAGACAAATTCTCAGTGGCGAGTTCACCATCACCGTTCGGGGGATTTGGCCTGCCACCCGCTGGCTTGCTGAAATGAGGTGAAGACCGAGAGCCCTTCCTCTCGAGGCAAGGTCATTAAGGAGCAACTCCCAGTGAGGGTGCTGCTGGATCAACGTGGCGACCTCGTCGACGATGATTACCGTGCGCGGCAGGGCGCGCTCTGGTTCCAACTCTGAAACAGAATCCACCCGGGCAGAGGCCAAAATGCGTTCTCTCCGCCTGATTTCTGCTTTAATCCCGTCTTCTACGCGGGAGACGGAAAATGGCGTGAGGTCGCTAAGTATTCCCACAACGTGGGGGTACTCGGCCGTGGCGGAAGAGCCCATTCCGCCTTTGAAGTCAATCACGACAACATTGACCTGGTCGGGACGGTAAAACCCCGCAATTGAATGGATGATTTGTCGAATTAAGACACTTTTTCCGCTGCCGGTTTGACCCCAAATGACCGCATGTGGCCCGGCGTCCACCATGTCTAACCAAAACTCCGGTGACAATCGAATAAATAGCGCCGACCGATCGTCGGGATCAGGAGCGCGAGATGTCACCTCATGAGTACGGGGAACCAGTGTTGAGAGGTCGTCGATGACCCACCGAGAGGCCCCCACGCTGATGGTGTCTGGACGATATGGTGCACCAGAGTGCACTCCATCAACGACCAGCTGTACCGAATCGTGCCCCACCAGGAGAACCACTCCTACCTGGATTGGAACGTCTGACACGTCGTCGACTCGTAGCGCGATGATCTCGCCTGCCGAATTGTCACTCACGGCAATGGAATCTCGGGGCGCATCAGTTGGGCCCCACAGTGTCTCTGGGTGAATCGGAGGTGCGGATCGAACGAGGTGGCTACACAACCCAAGAACCACAACCCTCCACAGCCCATGCGCCACGTCGCTTGAGCCCACTACCGCGATACCGTGACTCATTCCCACCAGTGCGGGAACCCCGGCTAGGACCCGATCGCCAGGGCCACGTGCTGCGGTGAGCCCCACCCGAACCTGTCGTTGGCCATCAACAACAACGGGTCTCCACAGGGGGTGATCTCGCCACTGAGTGGGGTGCGGGCTCTGCGCTAACGCCCGCTGAAGGAAGGCCCGCTTATCTCTTGCCGTTTCCTGTTCCCATTCACCCAGAGCACTTTGGTAGGACGCCTCTGCTTCCTGCGTTGCCTTGCGATGACGTCTGCGTGATTCGACCCAGTGGCCCAGCGCCAGCGCAGGGGCAAGCACTCCTATGAGAAGTGCATAAGGGCTTGACCAGATGATGCTGAACAGCCCCGCCAACACCATAGGCGTGGCAATAGACACCCATGGTGGCCGTGGTGCAGGCGACACAGTGGGAGGCTGAGGCTCAGATAACACTCACGGAGTAAAGAGGGCGGGGAAGCGCTTCCCCACGCCATCACACAATGTGTGAAAAACGATGCAGCATCACAGGGTGTGGATTACTGGAGTGTGAGACTGACCGTTCCCACGGTGAGCGTTGAACCCCGAACAAGGAAATAGCGCTCGTGCGGGATGCACTGCAACGCAGCTCGACCTGGCTCCTCGATCACGGTGCCGATGATGGAGTTGTTGTCTTCAATCCAGAACAACCCGTCTTCCACACCGAAACGCACGTGCAGGGGGTCAACGGACGAATCTTCAGCAAGTACCCAAATCCACTGGCCTGGCTCTTCTTCGGGAGCGTGTGGAGCCGATCCAAGGGCTCCCGGAGCCTCTCCAAGGGTATGGCGCGATCCGTCCTCGCGGACGAGTTCAAAGCG
>CAYXEM010000056.1:0-5715 GCA_964464045.1 uncultured Microbacteriaceae bacterium
CTGAGCGCGATTGCGCTTCAGGGAGCACTCGCCTGGGGTGTGAGCTGGGCAGTCACGAACCAGCAGTGGATTAGCGACCGCGCCATTGCACGTCAATTTATTCCCGACGAGGCTCTCCAGCACTATGTCACCGACGCCTCGCTCACTGCCGAAGGTGAGGTATACCTCTATGCCTCACTCCCCCAAGTGGTCCCCGCAGGCGAATTCGATCGCTATTGCTCACGAGACGAACCAGGAATTGGTGTTCTTGGCTGCTACCGCCTTGGCGAAAAGCGCATCTACCTCTATGACGTCACCGACGAGCGTCTCGAAGCGATGGAGCCGGTGATTGCCGCCCACGAGATGCTCCACGCCGCGTGGGATCGCTTCAGTCAAGACGAAAAAGATGCTCTGGCAGTGTTATTAGAAGAAGCCCTTGCCGCACTGCCGTCTGACCACCCGATGTATGAGCGCATTGCAAGCTACGAAGCCCACGATGTGACTTCACGTATCCCAGAGCTGTATTCGCTGATGGGAACCGAAGTCGAGTCATTACCGGCTGCGTTAGAAGCCCACTACTCGCGCTTTATCGCTGACCGCCAGGCAGTCGTGGCCTTGGCCAAACAGGTGTACGACATTTTTGAGAATTTTGGGGCCGAAGTTCAAGACATCGTCGATGACTTAAGCGAACGAAGCGACATCATTGACGCGCTGAAAGCCACCTATGAGCGCGATGCGGCCATCCTGGGAACCGATATCAGCGTCTATAACGACCGAGTATCCCGCTACAACAGCGGAGAAGACGTGGCCGGGGCCAACAAGTTCGATGCTGAACGAGACGACCTGATCGCCCGCCAGGCAGAACTAGCCGCCGACCGCGACACCATCCTGGCAATGATTGATGAATACAACGCGCTTCTTGATCAGTTGAACTTCCTCAACGACCAGCTCACCGAGCTCAACCAAGGCATCAACATCAAGCTGGAGACCAAAGACACCCTCGATTCCACCGAGAGCATCAGCAGCGCGGAGTAACCGGACCTCTGTCTCGAAGACAAAACTAGTTCTGAGGGAACCCGAGGTTGATCCCGCCGTGGCTGGGGTCCAACCATCGTGAGGTCACGACCTTGGTTTGAGTAAAGAACCTAAAGCCTTCCTCACCATGTGCCCGGGAATCACCAAAGAGGGAGTGCTTCCAGCCTCCAAAGGAGTAATAAGCCACGGGAACAGGAATAGGCACGTTAATACCGATCATTCCCACCTGGACTTCATTCTGGAACGTACGCGCGGCTCCGCCATCATTGGTGAAAATTGCGGTTCCATTTCCAAACGCCCCTGAATTAATCAGGTCAACGCCTTCTTGATAAGACTTCACGCGAACCACCGACAAGACGGGACCAAAGATTTCCTCTTGGTAGGTCCGCGAACTGGTAGGAACCTTGTCAAGGAGGGTTGGGCCTAGCCAGAAGCCATTCTTATCGCCGTCGGGGTTCACGCCCCGACCATCAACTACTACGGTGGCTCCGTCTGCCTGGGCAATGTCGATATAGGACGCGACCTTATCGCGGTGGGCCTTGGTCACCAACGGACCCATGTCACAGCTTCGCCGGCCATCGCCGACCTTGATCGCCGAAATCCGCTGGGTGATCTTCTCAATCAATTCGTCCGCCACAGGCTCAACAGCAACGACAACGGAAATGGCCATGCAACGCTCACCTGCCGAGCCAAAGCCGGCATTGATTGCGGAATCTGCCACCAGGTCCAAGTCCGCATCGGGCAGAACCAGCATGTGGTTCTTCGCTCCGCCGAGAGCCTGAACCCGTTTTCCATTCCGAGCCGCGGTCTCGAAGATGTATTGAGCAATCGGAGTGGAGCCGACAAACGAAATCGAGCGCACGTCTGGGTGGCCAAGGAGCCCGTCCACGGCCTCTTTGTCTCCGTGGAGCACATTAAAAACACCATCGGGCAAACCCGCTTCTTTCCAGAGTGCTGCCATCCAATTAGCCGCGCTCGGCGCCTTTTCGCTGGGCTTTAAGACCACCGTGTTTCCGGCTGCAATCGCAACAGGGAAGAACCACATTGGCACCATCGCAGGAAAGTTAAAGGGGGAAATAATTCCGACAACGCCGAGCGGCTTTTTTATCGAATAGACGTCCACATCGGTCGATGCGTTGTCCGAAAACTCACCCTTCATCAAATGAGGAAGACCACACGCAAACTCGACGACTTCTTGGCCGCGGGTGATTTCACCCATCGCGTCCGAGAGAACTTTGCCGTGTTCGGAGGTGATGATGGCAGCCAGCTCGTCTTTCTTCTGGTTGAGAAGCTCCCGGAAGCGGAAAATCACTTGTTGACGCTTCGCTAGCGAGGTGGCACTCCATTCAGGAAAAGCCTTCGACGCGGCCGAAACCGCGGCGTTAATGTCGGCTCCGTTGGCCAAGCTAACCTGACGAGATTCAACCCCCAACGCAGGGTCAAACACGGGAGCTACTCGCTTCGAAGCGCTGGAGACTTCTTGGCCACCAATGAAATGTGACACCACTGTCATTTCTCAATCCTTTGTGTAAACCGATGACGGTTCCAATAGCTCAACGGTACCAACAGCGATGACAACAATAGTTCGCCTTGATCAGATAATCCCTAGGCTTACTCCATGGACACAGCCCGATTTTCGAGCCCCGTGGGGATGATCACAATTACCGCGGATGGCGACTCAATTACCGGGCTTAGCATCGGCCACGACCAGGAAAGTCGCGAGTCCACAAACCCCTGTCTTCGCGAGGCACAACTCCAACTCAAGCAGTATTTTCTGGGCCAGAGAACGAGCTTTGATTTGGCATGCGCTATTCGAGGCACACCCTTCCAAGAGAAGATTTGGTCGGCCTTAGAAGAGATTGGCTACGGCGAGACTCTGACCTACGGCGAGCTCGCCGAGCGCATCGGAAAACCAGGCTCGGCTCGCGCTGTGGGAGGCGCCGTCGGCGCCAACCCGGTCCCGATCATCATCCCCTGCCATCGGGTGATGGGAATATCGGGGGCCATTACCGGCTACAGCGCAGGCGATGGAATTCCCACCAAGAAAGCCTTATTGGATCTCGAGGGAATCACATACCGTTTCTAAGAAGCGATCTCGCTGATCAACTGCTGGATACGCCCCTTGATGTCGTCTCGAATCACGCGCACCGACTCGATTCCTTGGCCTGCAGGGTCGTCTAGTTTCCAGTCTTCGTAGCGCTTGCCGGGATAAAACTTGCACGCATCCCCACAACCCATCGTGATCACCACGTCGGAAGCTTGGACCTGGTCGTCTGTGAGAATCTTCGGGGTGTTGTGGGCAATGTCGATGCCCTCTTCGGCCATCGCTTGGACGGCCACTTCATTGATCTGGTCTTTCGGGGCACTTCCCGCACTCAAGACCTCGACTCGGTCGCCGGCAAGATGCTGGAGGTATCCGGCAGCCATTTGACTGCGGCCTGCGTTGTGGACGCAAACGAATAACACTGTGGGCTTTGTCATTTTGTGTCTCCTTGTAAGTAAGCGCGTTCGAAGGGGGCAACCAGAAGCAAGGCGATGATGACGCCGACTACTTGAGCCGCAATAAACCAGGCAATTGATCCCGCAGCGATTCCCGTAAAGGACTCGGTAAACGTGCGCCCGATCGTCACGGCGGGGTTGGCAAAAGAGGTTGATGAGGTGAAGAAATATGCCGCGCCAATCCATGCCGGCACGAGAAGTGGCAACCACGAGCTCTTGTGTTGATACACAGCAGTCACAATCATCGCGACGAGCCCGGCAGTGGCAATCATTTCGCCGAGGAAGGTTCCTGGAGTAATCCGCTCGTGAGTGGACCACTCCACCAGCGGCAGATCAAACATTGCCTGCGCGGCGATAGTTCCAAGAATGGCTCCAAGAATCTGCACGATCATGAAGAAGAAACCCTCTGTTGTCCCCATGGTGCGACGACTCATCATTGCAAGGGTGACAGCCGGATTGAAATGAGCTCCGGAGATGGGCATCAGTAGCGCCACCAAGACTCCGAGGGCAAAAATCACTGCGAGCTGGTTGAGCAGAAGGGCAACCCCGATGTCCTTGGTGATCGCATCGACCATGTGGCCAGACCCAACAATGGCCGCGAGCAAGACGGCCGTGCCGAGAAACTCGGCCAACAGCTTCAGCTGGAGACTCATCCGCGCCCTTTCCCTTGCTACCCTCATAGTGTGACAGGTATCTATATAGATAACTGTCAAAATACAGGCTTCGTCACCAACTGTTCACTTTGGAGAATTTATGCTTCCAGTCACCATTCCCGTTGACGTGAGGCAATGCGCCCCCAGTGGTCTGAATGTGCCGCTTGAGCGCGCCCAAGCCGAAGAGCTCACCTCCGTATTCAAAGCCCTTGCTGACCCCACGAGGCTCCAAATATTGGCGCTGATTAACGCCCAAGAAAACGGTCAGGCCTGCGTATGTGACCTCGCGGAAGCTATCAGTGTCAGCCAGCCCACGATTAGCCACCACCTGAAGATCATGACCCAGGCGGGTTTACTCGATCGCGAGAAAAAGGGGACGTGGGCGTGGTATTCGATTAACCGCGACCAGTGGTCAAAGCTTCTAGACGTCTTGAACTAGTCCGCGCTTAAGAGCACTTCGCCAGGAGTCTCAGAGCTGGCCATTTCCCAGCCCGCTCCCCTGGCCCAGCTGACCAGCTCTTGTGCGCTCGAAATGTCCACACCGGACGAGACAAGATCTCTCACAAACCGGCCCTTCGCTCCCTTATTCGCGTGCCCGGCAGCGGCCGCGCCGCTGAGGTCCTTCACGACCTTCACATACACCCCTGCACCCTCAGGAAGGGGTGCCAGCAACCGGTAGCCCTCGCTGCGCAAGTCAATGGTGAATTGGTCGCTCCAAATATCGCCCGCAAAGGGCTGCCACCTGGATTTAAGAGATTCACCGGGCAGTTTCGAATCAAAAGAGAGGCGATAACGAGGGATTTTGTCCGTGGCACGAAGCGGCCCAAACAAAGCTGAAAACAGCCACACCGTGGCATCTGCCCGGGAACGAGCCGATTGATCAAGCGACGAATAATCAAGGGCATCAAAAAGAACACCCGTGTAGCGCATGATTGCTGGTGTTACTGGAGATGATTCGATCTCGAGATTGGCTCCAAGCCACTCCACACCTTTGGCGCCGAGGCCCAATGCCTTAAGCCCTGAGCTCTCCTGGGAGGAGACCTCGATGAGATCGTCCGCGATGTCTCGCCGCACGTTAGAGAGTTCAGGCAACACCAAACCAGCCCAATCGAGGGATGAGCCTGCTTCTCCCCCGGGTTGTTTTGTTTCCGAAGGGGGAAGGACGATCCTCATTTAGGAGGTAATTTCAGCCTGTCCGGCAACAACCATGACCTGGTCGCCATCGACAGACAAGAAACCATCTTCTGCCTGTGCGGTGACCTTGTCGCCTGCAGCCGTGGTGATGCGTACTTCACCGGCCGCCAAGATGCCCAGGGTGGGCTCGTGGCCGGCGAGAATACCGATTTCACCTTCGGTAGTGCGGGCGACGACCATCGACGCCTCCCCCGACCACACTTCTGCGGTCGCGGAGACGACGGTGACCTGAAGGTTTGCCATGTCTAGGACATTTCCTTCTGCATTTGAGCCCACTTCTCTTCCACGTCAGAGATAGGACCAACGTTGAAGAAGGCCTGCTCAGCGACGTGGTCAAAGTCACCACGGCAAATGG
>CAYXEM010000057.1:0-5673 GCA_964464045.1 uncultured Microbacteriaceae bacterium
CCGGGTGGGTGTTACCCACCACCCTGCTCTAAGGAGCCCGGACGTTCCTCGGCACTTGCGTGACGCGGCCGCCTGGCCGACCTCTTTACTGGAGGCTCCAGGGTAGCGCCAAACTCGAGCGCTATCTAGTGGTGGATAACGAAGTCGCGACCCTCGTCGAGCGCTCGGTTGGCAGCCGCATCAGCTAACGCGTTGTCGTTTCTGGGCACCCATTCAAAGCGCACCGGGAGGGAATCGATGGTGGCGTGTGCTTTTTTCACTAGCTCTTGCATATCGGGGTGTTTGACTTTCCAGTTGCCAGACATCTGCTCGACGACCAATTTTGAATCCAGTCGCACAATAATCTCCCCCTCGGGGTTGAGCTCCTTGGCGACCGAGACGCCTTCAATCATTCCCCGGTATTCGGCGACGTTATTGGAGGCGTGACCACACAACACTCCGACTTCGACGAGCACTTCGCCCGTGTCGGCATCCAGGATGACCGCTCCTCCGGCAGCAGCACCAGGGTTTCCCCGAGACGCTCCATCGGCGTGAATGATGACGCGCATTAGATTCCGGACTCGGCGGTGCGCACCAGAATCGCGTTTGAGTCAGCACACAACAGAACATCGTCTGGTGCTGCTTGGCGCACCTGTTGTAAATCTGATTCGGTCAGCGTCACCCCGCTGGCGGACGAAATCCCGCGCTGAAGTAGAGATGCTCCAAATCCATACCGCTCGCGCTGGCGCTCATACAACGCCACAAGCTCCTCGGGGAGGCTGCCCACAAGCTCCTGGCGCTTAGCCGCGGTGGCTTGGTAATCGGCTTCCAAGGCCTGCTTGGCAGCATCCAGCGCCTGTTGTGACTCTTCGAGCCTGCTCTTTAGCTCCGTCATGGCCTGATCGGCGCCCGAGAGCTCTGCTTCGGCGGCTTCAAGCCTCTCGATGACACCCAGTTCGACCTCTTCCAACATGGCCAGGCGCTCCCGAAGGCTCTGAATTTCGTGCTCTAGTCCTTGGGCGTCTTTTGCCGAGGAGGTGTGTTGGCTTTGCTCCGAATCCTTGGCAATGCGCTGCTCCACCAGTTTCACGTCGGATTCTGCGCGGGCCATTTCGGCTTTGAGTTCATCGACTGCGGTGAGGGCGTCGCGCTGGGCAGCCTTTGAGTCAATGAGTGCCGTCTCGAGTTCTGCAACTGCGTCGGCCTCCGGCAGGCTCTTGGCTTTCGACTGCACCTGACGAATGTGGGTGTCGAGCTGCTGTAGCTCGAGTAGTCGCTCCTGGTCAGCGGGATCCGCTTTCATCCTCGGCTTCCTTCCTGCCCTGGTCAGCCCAGTTTAGGTGGCCTTAGCTGGGGTGAACGACGAAATCCCAGGGGTCAGTGACAATCTCGCTCACACTGACGCTTACTCCTGGAAGCTTCTTCTCCAATACGGACTTCACGGTGTCGAGGAAGAACCATTCTGAGGCAAAGTGGGAGACATCAATCAAGGCAGGCCCGCGGCCATGGAGTCTGTTTTCCTGGGCTTCACTGGCGGGGTGGTGCCTGAGGTCTCCGGTGATGTACACATCGGCGTCACGAACTGCGGGATGACCCAGGAGTGAATCTCCCGCCCCGGTGCACAGGGCCACCGACGTCACCATGGCCTCGGGGTTTCCCGACACTCGAATGCCGCTTGCACACTGCGGGACCAGTTTGCCAAGCGCCGTGGCCAGGTCGTAGAGGCTCATAGGTTTCTTCAGCATTCCCACACGGCCGATACCACTGTTGGGGCTTAGGCCCTCCTGGATGGGGGCGAGCGAACTGAGACCCAAAGCTCTGGCCAGAGTTTCTGACGTTCCCACGTCGACGGCGTCGGCGTTGGTGTGCGCTGAATACAACGCGGTGTCGTTTCGAATCAGCGTTGACACCAAAGCGCCCTTGTAGTCGTCCTCTGCCACCGAGTGCACTCCGCGAAGAAGCAACGGGTGGTGGGCCACTATCAAGTCGACGCTGTCGGCTACGGCTTCCTGCACAGTGTCGGCTACGACGTCAACCACGAGTCGAATACTGCTTACTTCTTGGTCGAGCCTGCCTGTGACGAGCCCGACTCGGTCCCAGGCTTCTGCGCCTGCGGGGGGAAAGAGCTCGTCGAGGACAGCGACGGCATCAGCGAGGGTCGGTGTGGCAGCCACTATTTCGCTGCCTTCTCGGGCCCTAATTCAACGCCGGTCTTAATACCCGCGAAAAGGTTGAACGCCAAAGCGACGATGAGTGCCGCGAGTGGGCCCATTTGCCAACCCGACACGTCGATTCCGGCCATCGAGAGATAACCCACGTGGTAACCGATCCAGCTAAGGCCTGGAATGTCCGTTTCAACAAGGCCTAGCCCGACATCGGCTGCGACGACAAAGCCAATCACGGGGGCAATACGCCAGCGGTAGTAGTTTCCAGCTTCACCAGTGAGCAATCTGGCGTCAAGGTGTACTCGCCTGGTCAATACTTCTCCGGAGATTCCACCGACCACTGAGGCCACCAAGACTCCAGTAATGAGAGCGAGGTCGGAAAGGTAGTGCGTGAACCCTGGGATAAACACGACTATGCCCAGTGCAATCAGCGCAGCGATTGCCCCCGCGATCGCTACACCGACGTAGCGGGACATTTTCACACCGAGGCTGATCACGGCGTATCCCGCAGAGTGAAGCGCGAGGGCCGCTAAGCCAATAAGAGGCAACGCAAGGACCAAGACAGCTGGAATCGGATACCACTCGGGTGCCAGCTCCAAGACGGTGTCAAAGAAGTCGGCAAAGAGTGCCTCGCGGAATGCAGCGTCTGACGCAGCGAGCATTGCGCCCCACGCCAACACGAGGATGGGTGGAACCACTGCTCCAAGTGCTGCCAACGACGTGCCACTAGCGGTTCCGTAGGGGCGGTGGAAGCGCGCAAGGTCTGTGCCAAAGTGCGCCCAGGTGATCATGAACACACTCATCACTAACGCCACTGCGGCAATGAGCGCCCCAGTTGAAGCGCCTTGACCAGCGAGAGCTGCGCTACCCATCACGGGCGCGGTCACCACCACCACAAAGATCAGGCCCAGGGTTGCAAGTCCCGCCGAGACCCAGAGTGTCCACTGGATCATTCCGCGACCGATCAGCGCCAAAGTAATCGTTGCGACCACCGCGATTGCGCCGGTAATGACTTCAATAATTGCCGGGTCACCATTCCAATAGTTGGACTCCAGCAAGATGCCAGAAACCATCCAAGCCGACGACCAAATAAACACTCCTGCGACAAGAATGCGCACAAGAGTCATCACGATTGCCGGGATGATATTTCCGGCCAGACCGTAGGCCGCGCGTGATGCCACAAGTGTGGGCAGCCCTGTTCGAATTCCTACAATCGTGCCCACCACCACGGGCAACGAGGCAACTACTACACCCAGGATGGAGGCGATGACTGCCTGGACGAGGTTCAGGCCAGTGTCGACGAGGTAGGCGCCCAAGAGCACGCCCACAATCGGAGCTCCCACAGCCCACCAGGTCCAAAACAGTTGAAGACCCTTGTCGCTTCGTGCATTATCCGGGCTGATTTCTTCGCCAACGTGGTCAAACGACAATCGCTTGGCAGGTGCAAACACCATCTGCTCGGCAGTGAGAGCAACTCCTGGCATCTCAGCGCTTGGAGCGGGCTCCTTCGCGGAGACAGGTTGGGGAACGTCAAGTTCTGGTTCTGGAGCGGGCTCTGGCTCTACCGGAGTAGGTGACGAGAACACAGGCTCCTGAACGGGCTCTGGCTCTGGCTCGACCAGTGGCTCTGGTGTGCTTTGTTCGACGCTCGGCAGTGGCCACGCGTTGGTGGGAGGGCTCACGGCGTCTTCGTCACTGAGAACCTGTTCAAATTCACCAAGTGGGGCAGGTTGCTCCTCGACGCTCTCAACCGACACTTCAGCTGGAGCAGGATCTTCTTCAACCGGCGCTTGGCCAAGACGTGGCAGGACAAAGTCAGCGAGGTCGTCTGCCGCCTCAGGCTCAACGAGAGCTACGGGCTCTTCAGATACTTCTTCATCGACCTCGACGATAGGAATCTGACCAGTTTCGTAGCCACCAAACTCAATTCGTGCCTGAGCGATAGTGGATTCAGCGGCGTCTTCGTCGGTGCTTTGGCGAATGAGCTCAGCCCACGACTCGAACTCTTCGTTTTCAATCTTGCGAAGCTCGACCTGTTCTTGCAGCGCATTCATCAACGCTTCAGTGTTTCCACCGTGTCCGAGCGTTGCAAAAATCTCCTGGTCACTAAGCGACGACCTGGCAGGCGGCGGCGGGATAGAGGGGGTGCCACTTGGCACCACGGGCGCGACCGGAGGTGGCGTCACGGGAGGACGAGTAGGTGCGGGTGGTGCCGTGTCCGCCTGGTCGTCGCCGAGGTTCAAGGGAACCTCTTGATCGACCTCGGGCGGGGAAAAAGTTGACCGCCGTGGCTGGTCGTTGCCGTGGTCGTCGTCGGTTGGGCCCAGATTCATAACATCAACCTTAAATCGATGGCGGGTTGTTTCGCTCAGCCGCCGAACGAGTGGCGCCAATCACGGCGAGCGCGATGAGGACAATGCCAAGCGCTCCGGTGAGATCAAACCGCTCTCCTACGATCCACACGGCAAGGAGTGTGGCCACAGCGGGCTCGGTGAGTGCGATGGTGAGCACACTTGATGAGCTCAGGCGTTTCATGGCACGCGAATACAAGACATAGCTGATCACCATGGGACCAAGCACCAGGTAGCTAAGCCCCACCCAGGACCCCGGTGCGGCGAGGATGGCAGGTGCACTGACGGCAACAATCACCAGAAGCGGTATCGACCCCACGCCAAAGGTCGCACCTGCAGACGCCAATGCGGAATGGCCCGCGTCGATGATGCGACCCATGGCATAGGAGAAGACTCCGTATCCCACACCAGCTAGCAACGCGACGGCCACTCCTACTCCAAACAATTCGGAATCTGCGGTGGTGCCTGAGTGATTGGAGGTGGAGATCAGGATGACCCCGTTTACTCCGGTGATGGTGGCGACCCACCAGCCCGTAGTGGGCTTCTTCTTATCGAGCCTCCACTCCAGCAGTGCCCCCACAATCGGGCCTGTGCCAAGGGCCACGATGTTCCCTACGGCAACGCCTGCTAAGTCCATACCGGTGTAAAAACCAAGCGGATACACCACAACACCGAGTCCTCCCCACACAGCCCAGCGCCTGGCTTTCTGGTCGAGAAGAATGTCGCGAACACCAGACCAAGACATCGCAGCCAGGATGAGGCCTCCCACACCCATGGTCACTGCACCAATGGTGAGTGGAGAGATTACTCCCCCAATCGAGTGGGCGATGGTTCCCGTTGTTCCCCACAACAGCGATGCCGCGATCACCATGAGTGCTGAGTAGGTGGTGGACATCTGACCTGGCCTTGTGCGTGGTTATCCCGCTAGCCTGTGGGCAACGAGTCGTCGGTATCGAAGGGTGAGTAGCTATGTCGTCTGAAAAGTTCGCAGGGTGGCAACGCGCCAGACTGCACCTCATTGTCTCGCAGATTGCTCCCACTCTTTTGCTCATCACCACGGTGGCACTACTGCAGTTTGGTCTTGCAGACGCCAGCCTGATGACTCGTATCGCAGCGGTTGGCATTTTGTTGGCTTCTGGAATTCTTGGAGCCCTTGCCCAGTTCCAGTCCGCATCTGA
>CAYXEM010000058.1:0-5663 GCA_964464045.1 uncultured Microbacteriaceae bacterium
CGAGCTTCTGGACGAAGGCAATTGCTTGGAGGTGATCCAAGTTCATCTTCCAGTTTCCCGCGATCAGCGCGTTCCGCACCTGAGTCTTCTCTACCATCCCACTGCCTCCAACCCAGGCAGAGTGCGTCCCTCGAGGAATTCAAGGCTCGCCCCTCCACCAGTAGAAATATGTCCGAATTGCCCGTCATCAAAGCCAAGAAGACGAACCGCTGCGGCTGAATCGCCACCACCTACGACACTGAGGCCATCGACCTCTGTGAGTGCACCTGCCACTGCACGTGTTCCCGCAGCGAACGCGTCAAACTCAAATACTCCCATCGGGCCGTTCCAAAACACGGTCTTTGAGGCGCGCACAACCTGAGCAAAAGCGTCGGCTGACGAGGGACCGATGTCGAGGCCCATCGCCTGGCTTCCGAATCGTCCGGATTCCAAGGCCTCCACGGGCAAGACCTCGTGCTCAGCATCGGGAGCAAAACCGGAGGCCATCACGATGTCCACAGGAACATGGATGGTGACTCCGGCTTCCTGGGCCTTCGCGAGATAGCCCTTTACCGTCTCAATTTGGTCTTTTTCGAGCAGGCTCGATCCCGTCTGGAAGCCTTGTGCCTGAAGGACGGTGAAGACCATTCCCCCACCGATTACCAGGTGATTGACGTGGGGCAATAGTGCTTCAATCACACCGAGCTTGTCTGAAACCTTAGAGCCGCCCAGGACGACCGTATAGGGCCGCTCAGGCTCGCCAGTGAGTTGGGAGAGCACTCCCACTTCCTTTTCGATGAGTCGCCCTGCTGCAGACGGCCTGGCGGCTTCTAACTCCACCACGCTTGCTTGAGCACGGTGTACAACGCCAAAACCATCGCTGACGACGACATCGCACACAGACGCAATCTCTGCCGCGAATTCCGCTCGTTCAGCTGCATCCTTCGAGGTTTCCCGGCTGTCGAAGCGAAGATTTCCCAGAATGAGGATGTCGCCAGGGTTCATCCGTTCAGCCTCCGAGGAAACCTCGTCACCGGAGTGACTTTCAACGCTCGTGACAGCGCCCTCCCATAGCTCGCCCAGACGTGCTGCAACGGGCTTCAGGCTGTATTGGGGGTCGACGGTGCCGTCTGGACGACCCAGGTGGCTCATCGCGACGATTTTGGCACCCTGCGCGGCAAGCTCCCGCAATGTGGGAAGAGCCGCGTGGATGCGCCCATCATCGGTAATCGTGGTGCCATCGAGCGGCACGTTGAGGTCGAGACGAACTCCGGCGACCTGACCGTTCAGGTCGCCGAGGCTCTCGAGTGTGCGCAGTGACACTAGGACAGGCGTGCGCCGACGTAGCTAGTGAGGTCAACCAGACGGTTGGAATATCCCCACTCGTTGTCGTACCAAGAGCTGATCTTGACCTGATTGTCGATCACGCGAATCAAACCGCCGTCAACAATCGAGGAGAACGGGTCCCCCACGATGTCTGCCGAAACGATTGGCTCATCGGTGTAACGAAGAACGCCCTTGAGGTCTCCTGAATCAGAGGCCTTACGGTACAGGTCCTGAATCTCTTCAAGGGTTGCTGATTTTTGCAGGTCCACAGTCAAATCAGTAATCGACCCGGTTGGCACAGGAACGCGGAGTGCAAATCCGTCGAGCTTGCCCTTAAGTTCTGGCAGAACCAGACCGATAGCCTTTGCGGCGCCAGTCGAGGTAGGCACGATGTTTAGGCCAGCAGCGCGTGCGCGACGCAGATCGGAGTGAGGACCATCCTGAAGGTTCTGGTCTGCGGTGTAGGCGTGAACGGTGGTCATCAGACCCTTTTCGATGCCGTACGCATCGTTGAGCACCTTTGCCATAGGAGCAAGGCAGTTGGTGGTGCACGATGCGTTGGAGATGATGTTGTGGTGAGCGGGGTCGTAGTCTCCGTGGTTAACACCCATGACAACAGTGACGTCTTCTCCAGATGCGGGAGCGGAGATGATGACCTTCTTGGCTCCTGCCTCGAGGTGAGCCTTAGCCTTCTCGGCGTCGGTGAAGAACCCGGTGGACTCAATCACAATGTCAACACCGAGCTTGCCCCATGGCAAATCTGCCGGGTTGCGCTCTGCAAGAACCTGAATCTTCTTTCCGCCGACAACGAGGCTGTCGCCGTCAACACTGACGTCCTGGCTCAAACGGCCGCCCACCGAGTCGTACTTGAGCAGGTGAGCAAGCGCCTTTGGGTCAGTGAGGTCATTGACGGCAACGATGTTGACGTCTTGTCCACTTGCCAAGGCAGCGCGGAAGAAACTACGACCAATACGGCCAAAACCATTGATTGCGACGTTAACGGTCACGGGGAGACTCCTGAGGGTTGAGCGGTCAAAAAGACCAGGCCCTCAAGACTCTGACGTTGAGACCCGGTCTACCTAAGAGACTAGCAGTGCCGTTGACGAGGAGACGCGGGCCGCTTCGAAACGCTTCGTAACATTTTCCCAGTTAACGATGTTCCAGAAGGCCTTCACGTAGTCACCCTTGACGTTTTGGTAGTCCAGGTAGAAGGCGTGCTCCCACATATCCAGCTGGAGGATTGGCGTCGTTCCCTGAGCGGTGTTGTTCTGCTGGTCAAATAGCTGCTGGATGATCAGTTGCGAACCGATTGGATCCCAGCTGAGTACTGCCCAGCCAGAACCCTGGATTCCCATGGCAGCGGCGGTGAAGTGGGCTTGGAATGCGTCGAAAGAGCCAAAGAATTCATCGAGAGCGGCGGACACCTCACCCTCTGGACGGGCATCTCCATGACCTTGCAGGTTAGTCCAGAAAATCGAGTGGTTGACGTGGCCGCCAAGGTGGAAGGCGAGGTCCTTCTCCAGTTTGTTGATGTTCGCGAGTGCGCCGGTGTCGCGGGCTTCCGCCATGGCTGCGAGAGCTCCGTTAGCGCCGTCGACATAGGCCTGGTGGTGCTTGCTGTGGTGGAGTTCCATGATCCGAGCCGAAATATGTGGCTCAAGTGCCGAATAGTCATAGGGCAGTTCAGGAAGGGTATAGGCAGCCATGGTGTCCTCTCAGAGCAAGAATTTCTAGTCGTTAGTGTAGGAGCTAAGCGTTAGCGAGTCCTGAGAATTCAGGTCTTACTCAGTATCCGACGTAGTCGCTCGGAACACTGGCCATAGTGTTTGGAACACCGAGCTCATCGGCCTTCTTGTCGGCCATGGCGAGCAGGCGTCGAATGCGTCCGGCAACAGCGTCTTTGGTAAGAGGCGGATCAGCGTGATGGCCAAGCTCATCGAGGCTGGCATCTTTGTGCTCTAGGCGCAGGTTTCCGGCGTAGAGAAGATGAGCGGGAACTTCGTCACCCAGCAGCTCGAGGGCACGCTCGACCCTGGCGCACGCGGCCACGGCCGCTTGGGCAGATCGTCGAAGATTCGCGTCGTCAAAATTCACGAGGCGGTTAGCGTTGGCCCGAACCTCGCGCTTTGCGCGAAGCTCCTCCCACAATTCCATGGCTCCGCTGGCGCCCATCTCCCTGAGAAGCACTGACATCGCATCTGGTTCGCGCACGATGACCCGTTGCGCCATACGCACCTCACGGGCCTTTGCGGCGACGCTGATCCTGGCGGCAAGCCCCACCATCGCAATCGCTGCTTCTGAGGTCGGAGCAACGAGTTCAATGGCGGAAGAGCGCCCAGGCTCGCTAAGGCTTCCCTTCGCCAAGAAGGCACCACGCCAAATAGCGGCGACGTCTTCAATCGGTGAGGTAGTCAGGCGGTTGGGAAGACCACGTACCGCACGGAGTCGGGTGTCGAGAAGACCGGTCTGGCGGGCAAGAATTTCGCCGCCCTTGCGCACACGCACGATATACAGCGGGTAGTTTCGCTGCGCTGTGGGCTGCATCACGGCAGCGTCGGTGGCGAATCCGAGCAGATCACGCAGCTCGCGACGCACCTTTTTGGCTGTCTCGAGGTGCTCTAATTCAACTTCAACCGCGATCTGGCCAGAGATTCTGTGGAGTCCACCGGCGAAACGGAGAACCGTTGAGAGCTCTGCCAAACGAGTGGATTGCCGGTCAGGCGTGATTTGAACAAGGTCATTCTTGACCGCAGCAGTGAGCTCATCCACCCCACTACCTTAATGGCGCTGGATGTCTCTGTGTTTCACGGAGAGGCGAACATCGCTCCAACTCGAAAGCTGCTCTTTGAGGTATTCAACGGTCGCGACGGAACGATGCCGCCCTCCCGTGCACCCCACTGCCAAGGTGGCAAAACGCTTGTTTTCGGTGAGGTACCCGGCGAAGACCGATTTCAAGGCGTCAAGCTGCGCATCGAGATACTGCTTCGCTAAGTCTTGGCCTAGGACGGCTTGGGCCACCGCAACATCTTGCCCGGAGAGTTCACGCAACTCTGGCGACCAGTACGGGTTGGGCAAAAACCTCATGTCCCAGACCATGTCGACATCTGTTGGGAGACCGTATTTGAATCCAAAACTCATGAGGGTGAGGGAGACACCGGGAAGCTGCTGACCGGCCACACGTTCACTTACTGTGTTAGCCAACTGGTGGATGGTTAGGTCACTGGTATCAATGACAATGTCCGCGCGCTCACGAATCTTCTGCATCAGCGTGCGTTCCTGGCTGATGCCATCGAGGATAGTCCCGGCCCCCTGGAGTGGATGCGGGCGTCGAACCTGTTCAAACCGGCGGACCAACACGTCGTCTGTTGCGTCTAGGTAGACGACCGTGACTTCGGCGCTTTCTGCCAAATCCAAGATGACCTCGCGGGCAGTGTCAAAGAATTGACCGCCGCGAGCGTCAACGACGCAGGCAATCTTGGAGAAACCTTGCTCGGGCTCCCCTGCCAGCTCGATCAAAGGTTTAAGCATCTGTGGCGGGAGATTGTCGACGACGTACCATCCGTGATCTTCCAGGACGTTGGCGGCAGTAGACCGACCAGCCCCCGACATACCGGTGACGATCAACACGTCGTGGGCAGAAGGTTTTGCATTCATCGGAAATCCGCTCCCATCACACGTTCATCGTAGTTTCTGGTCGCGTTGTATCTAGGAGCTATCCCGCTGTGGCGAGGAATGCAAGGTGCTCCAGATTCGGTGCGCAAGTGATTTTCCTACTCCAGGGACTTCCATCAGCCGAGATTCTTCGGCTTCTTTTACGGCGGCGACGGAACCAAAGTGCTTCAGCAGCGCATTTGCCATTGACTCCCCCACGCCTGGAATGTCGTGGAGCTGACTGCGAAGTGAACGCTTTCTGGTGCTTCGCTGGTAGGTGATTGCCACGCGGTGGGCTTCGTCTCGAACCCGTTGGAGTAGAAAGAGCGCCTCGGAGGATCGAGGAAGGATGGTGGGAAATTCCGAAGCCGGACGCCAAATCTCCTCGAGGCGCTTCGCCAGACCGCACACGGGGATCTCGACGCCGAGGGCCTCCAAAGCCCGCTGTGCAGCGTTCACCTGTGGGAGGCCACCATCGATAACGAGTAGACCGGGTGGGTATGCAAAGGAGCTCTTATCGTCTTTGGCGTCTGAATCTTCTTCGGCGCCGAGGAGACGCTTCGCGCGACGAGAAATAACCTCATAGATTGCCTCAGTGTCGTCTCGCGGGCTGTCGAGCGAAAACTTTCGGTAGTGCTCGCGGCGAGGAATACCGTCTTCAAACACGACCATCGAGGCCACGGCGTTCTCGCCGCCCAGATGCGACA
>CAYXEM010000059.1:0-5561 GCA_964464045.1 uncultured Microbacteriaceae bacterium
GGACATCAATTTGGTGGTCATGGGACCTCCCTCGCCCGTCACACTACCGATGATGGCTTTAGTTTCCGGTGAAATCGGAGCCAACGAGCACGGTGATTCGCGCGCCAGGGTAGTTGTCGGTCTGGACAACTTCAGAAATGCCAAGGATTTCTCCCACACCTTGCGCGAGGGCTTCGTCGTCTGGATCCTGATAAGCAACGAGGCTTTCGGTCACTCCCTGCTCGTCGGCATTGGTGCGAGTTTGTTCAGGCCACCCCTCACGATCAAGCAGGTTTCCCGCCCGCGCTGCAAGACCCGTGGTGTCGGTTCCATTCAAGATGGTGATGGTCAATCCGTCGGCCTCATCAGCAGTGGGGTTGATGATTGGCTCGACTGGTTCGGGCTCAAGTTCTGGTTCAGGAGCGACTTCTTCAGCGGCAGTGGGCTCTGGTTCTGCGAGTGCAATTTCTTCTGGGGAAATTTGAAGCCGGTCATCCGCGCGCTGGACCACCACCATGCCAATGGCAATCAAAACGACACTGACACCGGCAACAATCGCAGTGGGGACAAGCCAGAACGTCTTCGAGCGCTGGGCTCGACGGATTCCGATGTAGCCCTCTTCCTGGGGGACCTCGTCGAATCGATCAGGCAAAAATCTCATGTTTTTAGCCATGTGTGCTCCCCTGCCTGGTCAATCTCTTAGAAGTGACGTCATCTGCTGTGTCGTGGATATGCCGCACTAACACGGGGTCATATCGCCATGCCTCTGGCGTCGCGGCGATGCGATAGAGGCGCTGGTAGTACACCGGCAAAGAAACATTGAATCGCTCACGAACGACCTGTTCCTTTTTTGGCCCAACCGCCCAGTACTCACGCTCACATTCGAGATATGCCGCGTCGTCATCACCCAGTGTGTTCTGGGGAGTAGGCGAAGAATGCTGTGACATCTCCTCCATGATAGGTCGCGGCAAGCTGAAACCCAGGTGGCGCGCGTAGGCTTAAAACACTGTGCACAATTCGATTTCTCGCCTTACAGCAGGGCTCGCCCTCAGCATGATTGCTGTGGTTGCCGCGGGGTTGTCGGGATGTCAGCCAGGCTCCTACTCTGGTGCTGCTGGAGTTGCCACAGTCGATGAAAACCGTCCCGATTTGGCCGATATCGCTTGGCTAGACGACCCTCGCAGCTGGCAAGGACCCTCCACCGCAGTGCTTGGGCCACACTCACTCGAGCCCATTTCTGCCGAAGCCCCCGCTCCCGCACTTCCCACCACGGTCACCTCCAATGACCTTGCAGGCGACATTGAGGTCACCATTTCCACAGCGGAGCGCATCATCGCTGTCGACATGTCGGGCTCACTTGCCCAGACAGTGTGGGGCCTTGGCTATGGGGACCGGCTCGTGGGACGAGATATCTCCACCACCATTCCTGGCACCGAAGGCCTACCCGTGGTGACGGGCAGCGGACACTCCATTTCCATCGAATCCGTCTTAGATCTACGCCCTGACCTGGTCATTACCGACGGAACAGTCGGCCCTATTGACGTGATGATGCAACTTCGCGATGCGGGAATCACATTGGTGTTTGTGCGCGAACCCGCGGGGCTCGAACAAGCCCCCCAACAAGCGATTCGAATTGCTCAGATCTTCGGCCAGGACGAACTAGGCCAGGAGCTCGCCGCGCGCATTACCGACGAAATCCAGAGTGTTCGCGACACGATTGCCGCCAACATCCCACGCGATACGGAGCGACGACTCCGGATGGTCTTTCTCTACCTGCGCGGAGCAAACGGAATCTATTACCTCTTCGGCGACGAATCAGGTGCGGGAGATCTCATCGAAGCACTGGGCGGCATCGACGTTGCCGGCGAAATTGGCTGGGAAGGCCTTCGTCCGATGACGGACGAGGCGCTCATTCAGGCAAACCCCGACCTCATTTTGGTGATGTCCGGGGGGCTCGAGAGTGTGGGTGGAGTAGACGAGCTGATCGTGAAGAAACCCGCCATTGGTCTCACTACGGCTGGTCAGAACAAACGATTTGTCGACATGGCCGACTCGGTTGTGTTGGGATTTGGCCCTAGGACACCTGCGGTGTTGGACGCTCTGACCCGCGCCGTCTACGCACCCACACCGTAACTGCGGCGCCCAGTGCCGTCGCGACAACGCTCAGACTGACCACCCAAGCAAGCGGGCCGGAGTTGTTGGTCAAACAGCCTGGCTCGACTTCGGCGGTAACGGTGATGGGATCGAAGTCGGTGCCGGCGGGGTAGTTACCAAAAGCATCCGCTCCCGCTTCGGTGAGCACAGTGGCGGCCTCCACCAGCGACCACGTCGACGAAGCGATGTCAACAGTGGGACGCTTGGTCACCTCCACGAAGGGCACGAGGGCCTGATTGACGCTCACGCCTTCTCTCGTATCTCCGACAACATCAACAACCAGGTGAATGTCGTCGCCAATGACGAGTGTGGGAGAAGAAAGGGTCTGATCGAGGATGCCGCCGTGCCCATAGAAACGAATAGAGCCCTCTGCGACCAACTCACCGGCCTGGCCATCGGGACTCAGCCAGCCCGATTCGCCGTCAACGATAAATGTCGGGGTGTCGTAGCTCACGCCCCCTGCCGTAGTCCACTCCCCTTGGGCAATAGCTCCTGAGAGATAGGAGCGAAATGATTCTTTGATACCCCACTGCGCATTCCAGGACGTCACCTGGCAGGCATCAACTGGCGCCTCAGTTTCATTAGCCATGGCGGGGGTGCTCACACCCCCGATGATGAGTGCTGCGAGACCGAGCGCAGTAATGCGATGGTTCATTGTGCGCGCCTGAGCATTCGGCGATGAACTATTCCTGCCTCGTCGAAGGGATCGCCAAATTCTTCAAAGCCATTCCTGGCATACAACGCCGTCACATACTCCTGGGCATGCAAGACAACGTCTTCGCCTTCGGTGAGCTCGAGACATTTGGCAACCAGATCGTTTGCAATCCCCTGACCTCGAAAATCTTTATCGACGACTACACGGCCAATGCTGGTGGTGACGCTCTGATCGATCGCATCACCTTCTTCTCGACGTACCACCCTGGCGTAACCGACCATCTGGTCACCCACCTTGGCCCACACGTGGTCCGTGCCAGGGTGTCGATCCCACGCATCAAGTTCTTCTTCGTTGCACTGCTGCTCGACAAAAAAGATGTCGGTGCGAAGCTTCGAGAACTCGAATACATCGTCAGCCGTGCACTCACTAAAGCGCTTTGACTCCCAGGTGATATCCACAAAAAAAGTCTATTGTCCGAACCTAAGACGGCCTGGACGAGGAGAAACCATGAACTACCCGGTGAATAAAAGTGATGATGAGTGGAAAGCCGAGCTCTCCCCCGAGAGATTCCATGTGTTGCGCCAGGCAGGAACAGAACCTGCGTGGACAGGTGAACTTCTGGAAGAAAAGCGTCCCGGGCATTTCCACTGCGCCGGCTGTGGGGAAGCCTTATTCTCCAGCGACACCAAGTTCGAGTCGGGGTCGGGCTGGCCGTCGTTTTTTGATGCCATCAGCCCAGATCTCATTGACGTTCGAGAAGATCGTTCTCACGGCATGGTACGCACCGAAATCTTGTGCGCGAAATGCGGTGGCCACTTGGGCCACCTATTTAATGACGCATTCAATACGCCAACAGGGCAGCGCTATTGCACCAACTCGCTCTCGCTCACCTTCGAGCCTGAGGCCTAAACAGGTTTCTGCCTGGTCACGGTCACAACAACTGACCCGATCACAGTGAGCGTTGCCCCAAAGACCGTCACCGCGGTAATCGGGTGAGCTGACACCGGGACAAGAAGGTCAAGGGTGAGCGATCCCAACACTTGGCCGGCTACCAGGCTGACTCCAAGACCCAAGACTCCAATGTGGTTCACCGTGACGGTTTGAATCGCGATAAAAATCGTGCCGACGAACCCACCCAAATAAAGCACCCAATTCGTGGGGAACTCTCCCCCGCCACCACTGAGCGGGCTCATCACAGCGGTAATCAGCAACAAAATTGCTGTCCCCGCGGCGAAGTTGATGAAGGTCGCAGCGAGGGCAGATCCAGACACCTTCTTCACCGTTCCATTAAGCGCCTGTTGGAAGCCCGTCCCCACACCGGCGACGAGTGGCAACACAATTGCCCAGCCCACATCGCCTGCTCCTGACCAGAGGCCCACCGTGGTGACTACTCCAATGGCGACCAAGACCACACCCACGAACCGGGTGGCCGTGAGAGGAATCTTCACCATGCCGATTAACCCACGGGAATCGATGGCGACCGCGCCGAGTGTCTGGCCGGCAATGACAGCGATGCTAAAGAGTGCGACTCCCAAAACACCCGCAACAAGTCCCTGGGTGAGCACCAGGAGACCCCCGGCAAGTCCCCCCGCTATCGTCCACCAAGGAATAGAACCCGCGTTGATCTGCGCAAAAACTGCGACGACGCCTCGGCGACCCACTGGCGAAAACATCAGCAGAGTGCCCAGAATGAGCAGCCCTGAGGAAAAAGAAATGAGGGCCGCCAGAGAACCATCCTCTAAGCGCAGGCCCAATTCACCGTTTAGACGAGATTGAATCGAGACGAAAATACCGGAGACGATGCTTGCAAGAACTGCGAGGAACGTTTTCAGTGGGCTGTGGGTCGTCGACACGTCGCCACTTTAGTGGCGGATTGCCTAACTCCCCTACTGGGCTTCGGCAATATAGCTTCCCGCAATGTGGAACTCGTCAGTGGTTTGGAGATTCCGAGGGTTTCCATCCTCAAACGGCTCGTCCTCGCCTCCGCTCAAATACCAGAGCGTTAACCGGGTCTCGCCTGCCTCAACCTCTCCTGAAATTGCGTAGTGGGCCGCCTTTGAGGTGTCGGTGATGTAACCGCCACGAATGGTGGCCGAGTACTTGGAGGGGTAGGGCAAAGTTACGTAATACTGCCCGGAGCCAAAATTCGTAATGTTGTCGAAATTCACGTGCACACGGACAAACACAAGATCGCCATTTCGTATTGATGATCCATAAAACAGAGGGGTCCCGGTAAAGGTTGGGGCAGTACCGCCAATAGTTCCACCGCCCACGGTGTAGGACACTTCTGCCGCCGCTGGACCTTCTGGTCCGGTCGCTCCTGTAGGTCCGCGAGCGCCCACATCTCCCTGGATTCCCTGGGGACCTTGAACCCCTTGTTCGCCTTGCGCTCCGGTCGCACCCCTCGGTCCCACTTCTCCCTGGGGTCCAGCGGGACCTTCATCACCTTCCGGGCCACAAATTCCTGGCTCACCTGGCTCACCTGGCTCGCCCTGAAGACCTTGCTCTCCCTGATCGCCATCTACACAAATTTGTCGAACCACCTCCAAGGTGGTTTCCGGTCGGTTCACGTTATATGCAGAAGCAAGACCGAAGGTGCCGAGAAGAATGGCGATAATTGCGAGCCATTGGACACGCAGAAAATTGATCATCTGCTCGCCTCCCTCTCAATCGGGACAGCTCTCAGGCTACGCGGATAGGCGGTGTGTGAACAACTGAGCCGCCTGCGGGAATCGAACCCGCGACCTTCTCATTACGAGTGAGACGCTCTACC
>CAYXEM010000060.1:0-2720 GCA_964464045.1 uncultured Microbacteriaceae bacterium
GCGTCTCCGACGCGAGCCAACACAGCGCCCACCTCAACGGTTTCGTCTTCCTGGACGAGGATTTCTTGAACCACACCGGCAACGGGCGACGGGATTTCGGTGTCGACCTTGTCGGTCGAGATTTCCACTAACGGCTCGTCGACGGCAACGGTGTCACCGACGGCCTTTAGCCAACGGGTCACAGTTCCTTCGGTAACGCTTTCGCCAAGCGCGGGGAGGGTGACGTCACTCATGGGTTATTCCTGACTCCTATTTAGCGGACTTGTGGTCCTAGAGGGCGTGTAGGGGCTTTCCAGCGATGGCCATGAAGGCTTCGCCGAGGGCTTCGTTTTGGGTGGGGTGGGCGTGAATCAGCGGGGCAATGTCTTCTGGGTATGCATCCCAGTTGACGGCCAGCTGAGCTTCTGCGATGAGCTCTCCCACGCGGGCACCAATCATGTGCACACCGAGGACAGGGCCGTTTACTTCGCGGATGACCTTGATCGAACCTGCCGTCTCCAAGATGTGGCTCTTACCGTTTCCGGCCAGGTTGTAGTCATAGACGGCAACGTTGTCGGCGCCGAACTTCTCTTTCGCGGCGTTTTCGGACAGACCTACCGAGGCAACCTCTGGCTCCGAGTAGGTGACCTTGGGGATCATGGCGTCAGAAATAACAACCGGGTTCAATCCGGCAATTTCTTCGGCCACGAACATTCCGTGCTGGAAACCACGGTGGGCAAGCTGAATGCCGGGGACGATGTCTCCCACAGCCCAGACGCCAGGAACGTTGGTGCGCAGGCGCTCATCGGCCAAGACGTATCCGCGGTCCATGGCGACACCGACTTCTTCAAAGCCCATGCCATCGGTCTGTGGGCCACGACCCACAGCGACCAACATCAGCTCTGCTTCGAACGTTTGACCGTCTTCCAAGGTGACGACAACGCCGTTGTCGTTTTGGGTGACCGACTGGAAGCGAACACCGAGCGAGAAGTTGATTCCGCGCTTGCGGTAGGCGCGCTCAAACTGCTTCGAGATGGACTCGTCTTCGTTGGGCACCAAGTGAGGAAGCGCCTCAATGATGGTGACCTCGGTGCCAAAGGAGTTCCACACGCTTGAGAACTCGACGCCAATGACGCCACCACCCAAGACGATGACCGACTTCGGCACGTAGTCAAGCTGCAGAGCCTGCTCGGAAGTGATCACGCGACCACCAATTTCGAGGCCGGGAAGGCTCTTCGGGTAAGAACCCGTCGCCAAAATTACGTTCTTGCCGGTGACAGTGTCGTCGCCGACCTGAACGGTGGTGGGGGAGATGAGCTTTCCCGCACCTTCGATGGTGGTGATGCCACGAGCCTTGATCAGACCCTGGAGACCCTTGTGCTTGCTAGCGACGATGTCGTCTCGGTACTTGTTCACTGCGGGCACATCAACGGATTCGAAAGTGGCCTTCACGCCAAACATTTCCGAGTGGCGGGCCGAATCAGCGACCTCTGCAGCGTGAAGCAGGGCCTTAGTGGGGATACATCCCACGTGCAAGCAGGTTCCACCCACTTTGTTCTTCTCGATCAGGCCAACGCTCATTCCGAGCTGGCTCGCGCGAAGAGCGGCGGCATACCCGCCTGATCCTGCGCCCAAAACGACAAGGTCAAAAGTGTGGTCAGTCACTGGTGTTGACTCCTCAACAATCGCGAGTGGGCCGAACGATGACGGCCGGAACGCCAATAAGCCTACTACTGCTTGCTCAGCGGTAAACCCTCTGGGGCGACGTCGACAACCAACTCAATGAGTGTGCGAACGAGAGCTCCGGTTGGACCCTTTGGAGTGTGTCCGTAGGCACCAGAGGAGTTAGAAGCAGGGCCTGCAATATCCAGGTGTGCCCAAGGAATTAACTCATCAGAGTCGTGCTGTGTGCCCACGAACTCTTTGAGGAACAACCCCGCAACCAACATGCCGCCAAGAGGGCTACCGGTCGCCACGTTGGCAATGTCGGCTACATCAGAGTTCAGGCCGCCGCGAAGCTCCTCAGGCAACGGCATTGGCCACACTAATTCGCCCTGGTTGGACGCGGACGTCTCGAGCAGTTCCCGGGCAGCCTCATGACCCATGAGGCCTGCATAGCGCTCGCCGAGTGCAATGCGAGCCGCACCGGTCAAGGTGGCCACATCCACAATCAAATCCGGGTGTTCCGCGCTTGCTGCTTGGAGCCCGTCGGCGAGCACCAAACGTCCTTCGGCGTCGGTGTTGAGCACTTCAACGCTCTTGCCGCCGTGAATGCGAATGACGTCGTTTGGTCTGAGGGCAGTGCCAGAGGGCATGTTTTCTGCCAGGCACATCCACGCGGTGATTTGAACAGGAGAGCCAATCTTGGCCGCGGCGATGATGGCACCTGCCACCGTGGCGGCACCCGTCATGTCATATTTCATCCCCACCATTGAGGCAGCAGGCTTAATCGACAATCCACCCGAATCAAAGGTGATGCCCTTGCCGACGAGGGCGACGTGCGCGGTGGGGTTCTTCGGGGTGTAGCGAAGGGCGATGAGACGCGGAGGCCTCGATGACCCGCCGCCCACTCCCAAGAGGCCGCCAAATCCACCCTTGGCAAGAGCTTTCTCGTCGAAGACTTCAACCTCGATGGGCAGGCTCTTTGTTACGGACTGAACTATCTCGGCAAAGCTTTGAGGGAATAGTTCATTCGGGGGAGTGTTGACGCGGTCGCGCACCCAATAGACAGACTCTGCCGT
>CAYXEM010000060.1:2820-5470 GCA_964464045.1 uncultured Microbacteriaceae bacterium
ACAACGGTGCGCACCTCGTCTGACTTTGCTTTCATGCCAAGCGCCCGAGCCTGGCCCAGGAGCCATTCGCGGTCCTCGTTACTCACAGAAGGATCTCCGATGGATAAGCCGTCATCCCCGGGCGTAACGCCGATGATCACAACGTCGGCTTCGAGGGACGAAAGGGGACTTGAGCTCAATTCGATTTGAGGCAGATTCACATCGGCAATCGTATCCACCCCCACACGCCCTCGGCTGTGAGAGAACATCGACTGGGCGCGCAACGAAGCTCGATAGCATGGTCAAAATGTTTGACGATTCGTTGTTTCGACCAGTCTCCGCACCGGTGGACGTGCCGGAGGGGTTGCCCCTTGTTGCAGGCTTGACCGGTTTTGCCGATGCCGGTGCCGCTGTGAGCCAGGTGACTCAGTGGTTCGAAGACAACTTAGAGAGTCGCGAGATCGGTCGATTCGAAAACGATGCTCTCTTGGATTACCGGGCGCGGAGGCCTGTGTTTCAGTTTGAAGAGACCCACCTCACCGACTACCAGCCCGCAAAACTTGGCCTATCCCTGGTGAAGGACGAACTGGGCCAGCCGTTCTTGCTGCTGTCTGGCTATGAGCCAGATATGCGCTGGGAGCACGTCACCCGGGAAATCCTCCAGCTGATCGAGCGCTTCAAAGTCACGTCCACTACCTGGGTGCACGCAATCCCCATGCCGGTGCCCCACACCAGACCGTTAGGCGTCACCGTGAGTGGAAATCGTGCAGAGCTCACCGAAAAACTCTCCGTGTGGAAGCCCACGACTGGTGTTCCCGGCACGATGATGCACCTGGTCGAATGGAATCTGCAGGGCAAATCTCACCCCGTTGCAGGGTTTGTCGTGCTCGTGCCTCACTATTTGGCTGACACTGAATACCCTGCTGCGGCTATTACTGCGCTCGAGTCGATCACCGCTGCCACGGGGCGCATCTTCCCCACCGATTCACTGCGGGAACAGGGACGCACATTCCTTGCGGGCATTAGTGATCAGGTGGAGAATAACGAGGAGCTGCAGCGACTCGTGGGTGTGCTGGAAAAGCGCCACGACTCCTACATGGAAGACAATCCTCTGGCCTCGCCCCTGATGGATGACGCTGGCGAAGTGCCCAGCGCCGAGACCATTGCTCAAGAGCTACAAAACTTCCTCGCCCACCAACAAACTGACTCGGGAGAGTCTCCGCTCACCGACACTCCATAGCCCTCCGGCGGCGTGGTAAGAAACGTGCCATACTGGGGGCTTAGTCCCAGCAAGAAGGTTTACCTACTTGACATGGGGCTTCCTACTGCCCAGAAAACAGTGAAGTAGGTGTGCCATGGCGGCAAACCCCAATAAGCCATCGGACAAGAACAGTAAGACTCTGATGGGTCGGCTCCGAGGTGCCTTCGGTGGAGGAAAGAAAGAAGCCGAAGCAGCTCCCACGCCAAAAGCCACCCAGTCGAGCCCGAAGAAAGCGAAACCAGCCTCAGTGACCACTGCGTCCAAGCCTGCAGCGAAGAAGCCAGCTGCCAAAAAACCAGCTTCATCCACCCCCGCAAAGAAGCCTGCGACAAAGACCGCGGCGGCTAAGCCTGCCGCGAAGAAGGCTCCCGCTCAGCCCGCTGCCAAGCCAGCTGCGAAGAAGGCTCCTGCGAAAGCTGCTGCGAAGCCTGCTGCAAAGACCGCTGCGGCTAAGCCTGCCGCGAAGAAGGCTCCTGCAAAGGCTGGAGCCAAGCCAGCTGCGAAGACAACTGCGGCAAAGAAACCCGCTGCAAAGACCGCGGCGGCCAAGCCTGCCGCCAAGAAGGCTCCCGCTAAGCCTGCCGCGAAAGCTACGGCCGCTAAAAAGGCCCCGGCGAAGCCCGCGGCTAAGCCTGCTGCGAAGAAAGCCACACCCAAGAAGGTTGCGGAGACTTCTGCGACCAAGAAGCCTGCTGCGAAGAAAGCCACCAAGGCTGCAGCATCTGACGAAGGTAACGACGAAGAAGACGAGGATCTCGTCGACGCTCCAGGCGCTGATGACGACAACGACGAAGACTCGACGGACTCGTCCGATGAGGGCGACGTCGACGATGACGATGACGATGATGACGGCGATAAAGTCACCGATAGCCGGCAGATCGAAGCCCTTGGCGCCCAGGTACTCGCTGGAGTAGGCGCGGGAGGAGAAGCTCTTCCCGCTGGAGCCATGGTGCTCAAGAGCACCGACGATGACGATGTTCCTGTGGTGTCGACCACGATTACCGGTGCGACGGCTGACCCCGTTAAGGACTACCTCAAGCAAATCGGTAAGGTTGCGCTTCTCAACGCCGAGCAGGAAGTATCGCTCGCCTGGCGTATCGAAGCCGGCCTCTTTGCCGAGGAAAAGCTTGCTGGGATGACCCAGTCGCAGAAAACCACGAAGCTCGCTCGTGAACTCCACGAAATCGCCAAAGACGGTCAGCGCGCAAAGAACCACCTCTTGGGTGCAAACCTTCGTCTGGTGGTCTCGCTGGCAAAGCGCTACACCGGCCGCGGAATGCAGTTCCTGGATCTCATCCAGGAAGGAAACCTTGGTCTGATCCGCGCGGTCGAGAAGTTCGACTACACCAAGGGATTCAAGTTCTCGACCTATGCGACCTGGTGGATTCGTCAGGCGATTACGCGTGCGAT
>CAYXEM010000061.1:0-5463 GCA_964464045.1 uncultured Microbacteriaceae bacterium
CCGGCGAACTCTTCTGTGTCTGGGCGGCTTGCCGACACGTTGACGAGTCTTTTTGGCCGGGTGATTTCGCCAGCTGACGAGGGTGCTCGACTTCACAAAGTCGGCGTACTAGTCGTCGACGGTCTGGGTGCGGACCTGGTGAAGAAATTCTCTGGTCACGCACGCTTCCTGCGCTCACAATTGGAGAACTACGGCCACCTTGCCCACTCCGGAATGCCCTCCACCACAGCGTCTGCGCTCACGTCGATCACGACCGGGGTCGAATCTGGTCAGCACGGCCTTCTGGGCTATCAAGTGCGAGATCCCCACACTCTGCAGATGGTGAACCATCTCAAGCCTTTCCCTGAAGGAGTCGATCCGCGTGCCTGGCAGCCCGTTCCAACCGTCTTTGAGCGGGCTGCGCAGTCATCCATTCCCTCCATCGCGGTGGGGGAGTCGCGGTTTTCTGGAACTGACTTTTCTCAGGCCATGCTTCGAGGCGCGAGTTATCAGCCCTCGAGCCAGTTGGAGGATCATCTGGGGCACCTGAAAGAGTTTTTCGACTCCACCAACGAGGGTGTGGCGTATTTGTATTGGCCAGCGCTCGATCGCATCGGCCACGGATTGGGCGTCGAACACGGCAACTGGGTAGATGCTCTGGAGAATCTTGACGCCTTTGCCTCCTTGCTCCACCGCTCACTCGGGCCAGGAGAGGCCATCGTTCTCACCGCCGATCACGGGATGGTCGACGTGGAATCCCACAACCAGGTCTGGATGGAGTCGAACCATCCTCTTCGTCACGCCATTTCAGATTGGGGTGGAGAGCCCAGACTCGTGCAGATGTACCTCCACGACGACGTCGATGTCACTGCGTTTGTGATTGAGCTTCAGCAATTCCTCGGTGCAATGGCGACCGCGGTCAGCAGGGATGACGCTATTGACCGTGGACTCTTTGGCATCGTGCCAGAACATCACCAGGGGCGCCTGGGTGATGTGATTGTCTTTGCCGAGGACAACTACGCCCTCTACGACCAACTCACCGCATCAGAAGCGTCTTCGAAGATGGTCGGACAGCACGGTTCGTGGACGGCGACAGAAACGACTGTCCCCGTCATTGCGTTGGGGAACACCCTCTCGAAGAACTAAGCGGGGTCTTCGTCTGGCCGTGCGCCAAAGACAATGTCGTCCCAGCTGGGCATTTCGGGGCGGTCCTTACGTGACGACGGCTTTGGCGCCGGGACGTCGTCACCGGTTTCCTCGTGATCTGATGGCTCCTCGCCACCGAAGGCGAGGTGGTGAACTGATGCGCCGGGCTGGTCGTCCTCGTCATCGTGGACGAGTCGAATACTTCCCGTAGAGGGGTGGGAGCTTCTGGGGTCTTCTTCGAACTCAGGAGCAGGCTCTCGCTCACCGCGGCGACGGCGCAGTGCTTCCAGTAGGTCAGCTGTGTTATTCGAGCTGTCCTCGTCGACTTCGTGTGCCGCGGTGGTGGCGCCAGCGCTACGGCCGTAGGCCACAGGCTCCGTGAGGGGGCCCGTTTCATGAAGTGGCATGTCCTGGAAAATCTCAGTGTCGAAGCGATCACCCTCGGGGTGTTCTTCAGTAGCCGTGACGGGGCGAAGCTTCGGGATCAGTGGCCCCTGGATGGGCTGGTCTTGGCTCAACGTGGTGGCGTCTTGGTTTTGAGGGGTGAGAATGTGCTTCTTGGCATCAAATGCCCAGAGCGCTTTGTGTTCGACCTCGCCTTCGAGGAATGACACCTCGACCATCCAGCCTGTTTCTTCTTTCCACGACGACCACGAAATCTCACGGGCGTGAATGTCGTCAAGGCGGTTAGCTACTGCTTCGCCGAATGTTCCCGCAGCATCCTTGTCGCCCTGACTTGAGCCGAAGGTGATCATTCGAGCCTGCTCGACAATGAACTGGCGCTCTGCTACCACCGGTCCTTCAAACAGTGCGACGTAGTCCGTCGTCTCGCCAGTGAGGTCAGAAACCTGTTGGGCGGAGAGGCCACGGCGGAAGTGTGCCTGGATGTCTTTGGGGGAGACGCGCTTAGCGCTTTGGGTTTTTGAACCAGCGGGGCGCTTCACCGCGTCATAGAAGGAATCGGTGAGGGGAATTCGGAACCGCTCACCTTCGTCTGACACCACAATCAAATGGTCGTCTTCAACACCGACTACGGTGAGTGTTTGCATTGCGCCTCCAAGAATTGTCCCCATTAGAATGACACGGCCTTGCCACCTGGGCCCGAGCCTCGAGGGCGTGGCGAAAAACGAAAATAATCCACAACATTCGCGTGTTGTAGCAACCTTTTGAGAGTTTTCCCGGGAAACTCTGAGGGGTTAAACCAGACACTATCTTTTTGACAGTGTTGAAGTAAGCGAAGGGCAGGACGTTACGCGACATGGCACAGGACTACGACGCGCCACGAAAGACTGACGACGACACTGAGTCGATCCAGGCCCTGCAGGAGCGGGTGCCCGACCAGCTATCGGGTCAAGTCGATGCTGATGACGCCGACAATCCCGGCAGTGTCGAGCTCGCAGGCCAAGACTTGGCCAATGTGGAACTCGACGTTGTGGTGTTGCCTCCGCAGGCAGACGAGTTCACCTGTGTGGAGTGTTTCATTGTGAAGCACCGTTCACAACGCGACCACGACACCAAGCTTGGCCCTGTCTGCATCGAGTGCTCTAACTAGTTACCCGCACTCTTCCACGCATGCGCTAATGCGTGAGGGTTTTTGGTTGACACCAGCCAGTACGGCGTGGGGTCATTTGCGTCTCGAAGAACTACTTTCACTACGGGTCCTACCCACGGGCGGATTACGAGCCACGCTCTGGCGTCTAGGTCAACGCCCTTTGCCGCTCGAGCATCATCTTTTTCGATGACCTCGAGCGATTCGACATGGTCAGATTCAATCTGCGCACGTCCAGCTCGAAATACCCCGGGTCCCACTTCAATGACAGGGCTAAACCACCACAGAGCGCCTACGCTTCCTAGCCACAACACGATTCCGGTGATTACTCCGACGAGCAGGCTGATCGGGAAGAAAATCAGCACCGTGGTGGGGACAACGAGGAAGATTGCAAGAATCATCCACCAGCTGGGGGAGAGCCGCTCTCGGTACACACTCACACTTCTATTGCACCACGTATAGCCTGTGAGTGTGGAACGAATCGACCGCCCCCAAGTCCTCATCACCGGCACCCCGCCCGAGTATCAAAACCCCGGTGACGCGGGAATGGATCTTGTCTCAACTGAGACGGTGACGCTGGAACCAGGCGCGAGACTCTTAGTTCCCACGGGTGTGTCCATTGCCCTTCCTCAGGGCTATGTCGGTTTGGTGACGCCGCGGAGTGGCCTTGCGCTTAAACACGGCATTTCGATGGTCAATTCCCCGGGCGTCATTGACGCGGGATACCGCGGGGAAATTGGTCTGATCTTGTGGAACACCGACTTGTCGAATGCGTTCACCATTAACGAGGGTGACCGAATCGGACAGTTACTAATCATGCGCGTTGCCGAAGCGCAGATGATTCAAGTTGATAGTCTTCCCGGGTCATCTCGAGGCATGGGCGGCTTTGGCTCAACCGGGGTGTCATCTAATAAGGAGAATGCGTGAGTGACCTCAGCACGTCGCTAGCAAGCGACGACTTGGATTACCCCAAATCGGCACCTGCTGACCGCTTAGACAATGGTCCCTTCGATGACCAAGAAACAGGGAGCGTAAAGCCAGGAATTGACCTGGGCTCGCTCCGCATTGAACCCCGCAAGGGCCTGCAAATGCGTCTTGAAGTAGAAAAATCTACCTCTCGCGTTGTTGCGGTCACCCTTGAGTATCAGGGCTCAACCATCCAAATTCAGCCTTTCGCAGCACCTCGCTCGTCTGGATTGTGGCTTGGCATTCGCGAACAAATTGCGGGACAGGTGTCCAAGCAAGGTGGTGAAGTCACTGCCCGCGATGGCGAGTTTGGCCCTGAGCTCTTGGCCACTGTTCCCGTTCAAGCAGGCGGCGGCTATTCCAAGCGCACGGTCCGATTTATCGGCGTAGACGGCCCCCGCTGGTTTCTAAGAGGAGTAATTGGTGGCCCCGCTGCGATGGAAGCCGAAGCCGCCGCGACTATCGCCGAGATTTTCCGAGGAATTGTTGTCGTTCGAGGATCCACACCGATGCCCCCGCGTGAACTTCTGCCCCTGAAAGCGCCGCAGGGAAGCGGTGCTCCAGAAGCCCCAGAGGGTCTGTGAGTAACGAGCCCGGGGACTCAGAAGCGGCTAAGTCGCTGAGGCAGAGCCTCTCGCGCTCAGCTTTCGCGACCGTGAAACCTGGCGAGGCGCCAAAGGCCTCAGACATATGGGCTGCTCTTGGCGGGCCACGCGGTCTGGTTGAGTCGATTCTGCCCGGTATTGCCTTTCTTGCGGTGTATTCCTTTACCCAATCGTTGCTGTGGTCTGTTGCTGCACCACTTGCGGTATCGATTGGGTTCATCGTGACCAGGGTGATTCAACACAGCCCTCTCCAACCTGCCATTGTGGGGTTTTTCGGAATTGCCGCCTCTGCAGCGGTTGCCGTGTGGTCGGGGAGGCCTGAAAACAACTTCCTCCTCGGGTTGTGGGTGAATGCAGCCACCTTGACAGTGCTGCTCATCTCCCTACTGGCGAGGCGTCCGCTGATCGGCGTCGTGGCCGGGTTGTTGACGGCAGATCCCCATTGGCGATCTGACCGAGCGAAGACAGTGATGGCGGCGATTGCCACAGGGCTATGGAGTGCAATGTTTGGCCTTCGCCTAGCCGTGCAGGTGCCCCTTTACCTCGCGGGGGAGTCCGCGGTGCCGGCACTGGCCATGGCGAAGCTCGTGATGGGAGTGCCTCTCTACGGGCTCACACTGTGGCTTACCTGGCTGCTGTTGCGCTCGGTATACCGAGGCTCTGGCGCTCCTGCCAGCTGATAGAATTTAGCTTCACGTAAAGACAATTCGGAGGATGCCACATGGCAAGTCTTAACTCACTCGGAGCCCGCGACACTCTCACTGTCGGAGGTGTTGACCACGAGATCTACCGCATTGACGCGGTTCCAGGCTCAGAGCGTTTGCCGTTCTCTCTGAAAGTTCTTCTGGAAAACCTGTTGCGCACAGAAGACGGCGCCAACATCACCGAAGCACAAATCCGGGCTCTTGGTAACTGGGATCCCAATGCAGAGCCGGACACTGAAATTCAGTACAGCCCCGCACGAGTTGTCCTCCAAGACTTCACCGGTGTTCCCTGCATCGTGGACCTCGCCACCATGCGCGAAGCAATCGTTGAACTGGGTGGAAACCCTCAGAAGGTCAACCCACTCTCGCCCGCAGAGCTGGTCATCGACCACTCAGTAATCGCGGATCTGTTCGGTCAAGAAAACGCCCTCGAGCGCAACGTAGAAATCGAATACGAACGCAACGGTGAGCGCTACCAGTTCCTCCGCTGGGGCCAGACCGCATTCGAACACTT
>CAYXEM010000062.1:0-5373 GCA_964464045.1 uncultured Microbacteriaceae bacterium
GCCTCGACGACGCCGCGCAGAGACCCAAACAACGGGTGTTGGGGGTTGATTCCGCATATCTGCTCTACAAAAACCTCCGGCGTGAGAGAGGTCAGCTTGTTCTGGAGATCAGTGACCGTAGGGTCGTCTGGGTTGTGGAACACCAGTGCCGCGCCGACGACGGCGAGCAGCGCTTTTGGTTCGACACTGTGTTCGGCAAGGTAAGCGGCGGGGCCAATTAAGCGTTCTGTGCGAGAGAGCTTCCTAAGGGGGTCCCTGCCCACGCGCTCTACCGAATCGTCGATCAGAGGGTTTTGCAACCTCGCCATTGTCTTAAACACGTAAGCGTCTTGCTTCGACTCAGAAAGGCCGTGCTTAAGGACTAACGCCCGAGAGGTTTCGGTCAGGGTGGCACGCACTTCGCTGTAAATAGCTTCGTCTGAAAGGGTCTGCGCGATGGTCTCAAATCCTGCGCGTTGACCCAAATATGCCGTCGCACAATGGGCAGTATTGACCGTGTAGAGCTTGCGCTCGATATACGGAGCGAGCTCGGGCACCATTGTGGCCCCCGGGATTTCAAGCTCGTAGTCGCCAAGGTTTTTGTTTTCTATTACAAGCTCAGAAAATGCTTCTACTTCCACACTGGGAGCAATGTCTCCCGACTGAATGGGGACGATTCGATCGACTGCGGTGTTGGCGAAAATCGCGGAGGTTGCCTGCGCGGTGTGACGAGCGACTTCTTTCAGCAGCGAGTCGGAAGCGTTGATTGAGTTTTCACACGCCATCACGATCAAAGGCTTTTGACCCTGTCGTGCGTCAATTCCTTGGGCGATTGTGCCGGCAATTCGAGGCAGGATTGTCGCGCCCACGGAGGCAGTGACGATAGCGGCGCCTGCTATTTCTCGAACAAGGGCATCTTGCTCCGTTACGGAGTTCACGCACGAAAAGTTCGAGTAGGTGACACGGCGGCCACCTTCGCCGACCTCGATGAGGTCGTATTCGCCGGCTTTCGACATCTGATCGAGAAGATCTTGATTCACATCGGCAAAAACAACATGATATCCGGCGTCTTGAAGGAGGGCGCCAATGAATCCGCGGCCAATGTTGCCCGCTCCGAAATGTACGGCCCTCATAGCGACACCTTACAGAACAGTCCCTAACAGGAGCGGGTAGTGCGTGCGTGAGTTACTTTTTGGAACCTTTGGAAACCCTCGGCTCGTCCACCACCGTGACACGAGTGCGGGGGAGAGCATTGGGGTAATTGCTCTGAACCCAGGCCACCATGTGTTCTCGAATGTCGCAGCGGAGATTCCACTGCTTCGAGGAATCTTCAGCGGATGCCACAAAGCGCACTTGGATATAGCCGCCGGTCGAATCGGTGAGCTGGCAACTAGCAACCCTTTTGTCCCACAAGTCAGTCGACTCGAGGAAACGGTTGAATTCGCCCCGCACTTTGTCCACTGGAATCGACCAGTCGACGTCCATCGTGACAATTCCGTAGACCTTCGGAGACTTCCTGGTCCAGGTTTCAAAGGGTGTTGACGTGAAATAGGTTGAGGGGACAATGAGTCGACGCTCGTCCCAGATGTAGACCACCACATAGCTCAGGGTGATCTCACCAATCGTTCCCCATTCACCTTCGACAACAACCACGTCGCCGACTCGAATTGCGTTACTAAATGCCAGCTGAATTCCTGCAAAAAGGTTTCCCAGCACCGCTTGGGCGGCCAGACCACCAATAACACTCAGCACGCCAGCAGAAGCCAAGAGCCCTGCCCCCACTGCTTGAACCTGGGGGAAGGTAAACAGCGCCATTCCAATCGTGATCAAAGCGATGATGGCGTTTGCGAGGCGACGAATAAGCCTCAGCTGAGTGGTGATGCGCCTGGTTTCTGCATCCGATTGGTCGTCTTCTTCGAATCGTGTAATGAACTGGCTCACGACGTAGTTGACCACCTGTTGCAGCAGGAAACCTGCCGCGAGGATCACCACAATAATCAACGCCCGAATCGTTGCATTCCACCACAGCAGATCATTCAGTTGTGCGGAGAGGACACCCATCAGCAGGGCGACCATCAGGATGAAAAAGCGCATCCGGGGTCGAATTTGGTCATAGGCGGGCTTGAGCCATGTGACGCGCTTGCTCACGAGCTGGACGCTCAGCCAAATCACGAACAGAAGCGCCACCGCAACGGTGAGTGAAACGGCTGCCGAGAGAGTTACTTGAGTCCAAATATCCACGGGCTAGGCCCCTCACCATCATCAGTTGCGTGTAGTCGTTTCACCACAGTCTAGAAAAAACTGCACCCGCCGCGGTGAGGCGGCGGGTGAGTGTGGGTATTGGGTGGTGTTAGGGCACTGTGCGTAACACGGTGACCACTTTGCCGAGAATCGTGGCGTGGTCACCGAGGATTGGCTCATAGGCGCTGTTTTGCGGTAGCAACCAGGTGTGACCATCGCGCTGCTTAAACACCTTCACCGTGGCTTCACCATCGAGCATGGCGGCCACTATTTCACCGTTCTCGGCCGTCTTCTGTTCTCGCACCACGACAAGGTCGCCATCGCAAATCGCAGCGTCAATCATGGAGTCACCTGAGACCGTCAGTAGGAAGAGGTTTCCAGAGCCCACTAATTGTGTGGGCAAGTTCACCACGTCCTCGACATGCTGATCTGCCGTGATGGGAACACCGGCTGCAATTCGGCCGACAAGGGGGACAGGAACCACGTTTGAGTCGAGCGAGACAATAGGAGCGACGGGACCGTCAGCTTCGGGGGTCACGCGTTTGATTACTTCGAGGGTGCGGGCGGTGTTGGCGTGACGCCTGATGTAACCCGCGCGCTCAAGTTGGTTGAGCTGGTGAGAAACGCTGGACGTCGATGACAAACCTGTGTTGTCACAGATTTCTCTCATGCTCGGGGGGACGCCTCGTGAGTCGAGACTGTGCTCGATAAAGGCCTGAATTTTTTCCTGCTGCGGTGTCAACATGGAGCCAGAATAGCGCCAATCGAACACTTTTACTAAACATTCGTTCGAATTAGTTCCAAGCGTGTCAGTGGTCCCTGGTGGAATTCATGTTGTTCGGTAGTTGACTTTCGAGTCATTCGAACATATATTCGAATAAGAGATTCACTCCCGCCTCTCCCGGCCGAGAGTCGGGAGTGAAAATCTCACACCAGTAAAAGGAGAAACCCCATGGTCCAGGCAGCACCCACCACCCTTCGGATTACCCGTCGGGGACGCGTTGTTCTCTCGACACTTCTTGCTCTTCCCATCCTCGCTGCGTCGTTGTTCCTGGCTACCCCCGGTGCCCAGGCTGGAAACGAATCGGGCGAAGTCGTGACCTACACCGTGCTCGCAGGCGAGTCGTTGTGGGACATCGCTGGTGAAATTGCCCCCGAGGAAGACCCTCGTGCGGTGATTGATCAGATCCGCAAAGCCAACGCACTCTCAGGAGCTGAAGTCTTCCCGGGGCAGCAGTTGATCCTGCCTGCTGGCTACTAAGCCACTACTACGATGAGGGAGTGACTTCCCTCGATCAGCTCCCGCTGCGTGATGATTTGCGTGGCAAGAAGCCCTACGGCGCACCCATGCTGGATGTGCCCGTCACTCTCAATGTCAATGAGAACACTCACCCTGTTCCCTCAGCCGTGCGAGAGTCGATTGTTGCCGCGGTAGGGGATGCTCTTGAGTCAATCAATCGCTACCCAGACCGTGAATTTACGGCGCTGCGTGAAGCGCTTGCCGGCTTTGTATCGACCCAATCGGCGGTCTCGGTTCACTCTGACCAGGTATGGGCGGCAAATGGATCGAACGAAGTTCTTCAGCACGTTCTTCAAGCTTTCGGTGGCCCTGGTCGTTCGGTACTGGGTTTCCCTCCCACCTATTCGATGCACCCGATCATCGCCGAGGCGACGGGCACGAAGTGGGTAACGGCCGAGCGCGATGCTGATTTTGCCATCAGCCCCGAAACCGCAGTTGCCGCGATTAAACACCACACGCCGAATGTTGTGTTCTTCTGCGCCCCGAATAACCCCACGGGTACTGGAGTGTCGCTAGAGACAATCGAAGCGGCCTACGACGCCACCGACGGAATCGTGTTGGTGGACGAGGCTTACATCGAGTTTGCCCCCGATGCTTACCCCTCGGCAATCTCCCTACTTGCGAGGCGAGAGCGTTTGTTGATCTCTCGAACCATGTCCAAGGCTTTTGCCTTCGCGGGAGCCCGCGTGGGCTATTTGGTTGCCGATCCGGCTGTTATCGACGCGCTTCGTCTAGTGCGTCTGCCTTATCACCTCTCCGCACTGACCCAAGCGGCTGCCGTTGCGGCGCTGGGCCACTCAGACATCATGTTGGCGATGGTTGATGACATCCGGGCGCAGCGAGACCGTCTGCTGCGCGAACTTCCCGCACGCGGCTATCCGGTTACCCAATCGGTCGCAAACTTTGTCCTGTTTTCTGGTGTGACCAATCCCCAAGAGACCTTCCAGGGCCTCTTGGATCACGGGGTGTTGGTGCGCGATGTAGGCATAGCCAACTCACTTCGCGTGACCGCAGGAACAGAAGCGGAGACGACGGCGTTCCTCGAGGCTCTCGATAGACTTGCCCAGTGAGTGAGCCACGTACCGCGACGATTACGCGCGAAACAAGCGAATCCAGTGTCACCTTGTCGCTGAACCTTGATGGAACTGGGGAAAACCAGATTTCCACGACGGTTCCGTTCTTCGACCACATGTTGACCGCTTTGAGCAAGCACTCCTTGATCGATTTGACTGTGAAGTCTCACGGGGACACCGACATTGACGTCCACCACACTGTCGAAGACACGGCGATTGTCTTTGGCCAGGCACTTCGTCAAGCACTCGGAGATAAATCTGGAATTTCTCGCTTCGGCGACGCTCTTGTACCCCTGGACGAAGCACTTGCGCGGGCCGTCGTGGATGTGTCTGGCCGGCCATATCTCGTGCACACGGGTGAGCCTGAAGGCTTCGAATATCACCACATTGGTGGACACTTCACCGGTTCATTGGTGCGTCACGTGTTTGAAGCAATCACCATGCACGCCATGCTGACTGTTCACGTGCAGGTACTCGCGGGTCGAGACCCCCACCACATCGCAGAAGCAGAGTTCAAGGCTTTTGCGCGTGCGCTTCGCAAAGCAATCGCGCGCGATGGCCAAGTCTTCGGTGTACCCTCCACCAAGGGCTCCCTCTCCTCGTGAGTCAAAAATCTGTCGTCGTCTTCGACTACGGCTCCGGCAACGTTCACTCAGCGGTAAAGGCCCTCGAAGCGGCTGGCGCACGCGTTGAACTCACTGCCGACCGCGAGGCTGCCATGAATGCAGATGGGTTGCTCGTTCCTGGGGTCGGAGCTTTTGCCACCGTAATGGAGGGGCT
>CAYXEM010000063.1:0-5369 GCA_964464045.1 uncultured Microbacteriaceae bacterium
GCAACATCACATCGTCGTAGGTCAGACCGACAAATTCGAAAGGATTTGACTCCACCAAAGCGCCCCTTAAAACCGCACCAAAACCAATTCATCACGACGAAGTAGCGCCGTGAACCAATGGTACCGGTTCGACCTGGTCCCAGGAACCAGGCATAATGTCTCGAAGCGTTAACACGCTACAGATAACAAGGAAACATAAGAGCGTCATCGTTGACGCACAGCGAAGCACGAGTTGTGCGCAGATACAGAGGCATCCATGGAGGCAATGTGGAACTCGTGAACACCCTGAAGAGCAATCTGGGCGAAAGGCTTCCTCGCTGGATGGTCCTGAGCCTCATCACTGCTCTCGCATTCTTTCTCGCCATTGGGCCGGCAGCCACCGCGCTGGCCGATGAGGTAGGCGAGGACTACGACTTCAAGATTTCTGGAAACGTCAAGAACGAAGGTGAGCCCCTCCAAGGCGTTGTCATCACGGTAGAAGGCGACGGCTACTCAGCCGAAGTCGTCAGTGGTGCCGATGGAAAGTGGAAGGTCGGCGTCCCAGAACGTGCGATCTACACCGTCACGCTTGACCAAAACACCCTTCCTGAGGGAATTGCTGTGCTGGAAGGTGGAGATACCCAACAGGTTGAAATTGGCCCTGGCGGATCTGTGGTGAAGAACTTCTTCATCGGTGAAGGCGAGCGCCAAACGACAAGCATTCTCGACCAATTCACCGCCCGGTTGATTTACGGACTGAACTTTGGATTGATGTTGGCTTTGGCCTCAATCGGTTTGTCGTTGGTATATGGAACGACCGGTATTTCAAACTTCGCTCACGCAGAACTGGTCACCTTTGGTGCCCTTGTCGCGATGGTGTTTGGAGTCATTCTCGAGTGGCCCATGTGGGTGGCAATCATCCTCGCGGTTGCTGCAAGCGCCGGAATCGGGTGGGTCCAAGACGCGGGCCTATGGGCGCCACTTCGGCGCCGAGGGCTTGGCCTTGTCCAGCTCATGATCGTCAGTATTGGCCTCTCACTCGCCGTGCGCTACATCTTCCAATTCGCGGTGGGTGGTGGAACGATGCAGCTTCCCGGCTCTGGCGCCGCCAAGATTCCACTCTTTGGAGCAGTAGCGCTCAGCACCATTGACCTTGCCAGCATGGCAATCAGCATCGTGGTGATTGTGGCCTTTGGTATCTGGTTGACCTTCTCCCGCATCGGTAAGGCGACTAGGGCCATCTCGGACAATGCCTCGCTGGCTGCGGCATCCGGAATCGACGTCGACCGCGTGATCCGCATCGTCTGGATTCTGGCGTCGATGCTCGCCGGTCTCGCCGGAATCCTCTGGGCATACTTCCGCCCTGGAATTAAGTGGGACATGGGAGAGAAGATTCTGCTTCTCATGTTCGCCGCGGTGGTTCTCGGAGGACTAGGAACGGCATTTGGCGCGCTCATTGGAGCAATCATCGTGGGTGTTCTCGTTGAGACCTCCGCGATGGTAATCCCCTCCGACCTCAAATACGTCGGAGCGTTGAGCTTGCTCATCATCATTTTGCTGGTGAGGCCTCAGGGCTTGCTCGGCAAGAAAGAACGCATAGGTTAGGGGCCCACGATGGACTGGGGATCAATTCTTTCGAACACCGCCCAATCGCTGTTTAGCCCAGCGACCATGGCGTTTGCGTTGGCCGCACTCGGCCTCGCCGTGCACTTCGGTTTTGCCGGACTACTCAACATGGGTATCGCAGGCTTCATGGCCGTCGGCGCGTATGGATACGCCATTTCAATTTTGACCTTCGGCTTCCCCTGGTGGGGTGCCGCACTGGTCGGAATTGGAGCGTCAATCATTCTCGCGATCTTGATGGGTGTTCCCACCCTTCGACTTCGTGGTGACTACTTGGCCATTGTGACCATCGCCGGTGCGGAGATTTTGCGCTTGCTCTTCCTGACCACGGCGAACCAAGAAATCACGGGTTCTGCTGACGGTCTCTTTGGCTACCACGCGAGCTTCCGCGCTGCCAACCCGTTCCCTGAAGGAACCTATGGCTTTGGCCCGTGGACGTATAACGAGGTTGAATTCTGGGTCCTCATTCTGGGACTGATCTTGTTGGGCCTCGCAGTGCTCTTTGTGTGGAGGTTGATCAATAGCCCCTGGGGTCGAGTGATCAAGGGAATTCGTGAGGACGAAGACGCCGTTCGCGCCCTAGGTAAGAACGTCTTTAGTTACAAGATGCAGGCACTGATCATCGGTGGTGTGATCGCTGCGATTGGTGGAATCGTCTACGCGCTTCCTAGCGCGGTAAACCCCAACGTGTACGTGACCTCACTGACGTTCTTCGTCTGGACTGCACTGTTACTCGGTGGCGCAGCAACCGTTTTTGGCCCCCTCCTTGGAGCAGTGATTTTCTGGGTCCTCCAGGCCTTCCTCAGCAACGTGCTGCCGGCCCTGGTGTCCTCTGGAATCATGCCGTTTGTATCCTCCGCACAGGCCGCAACACTTCGCTTCGTGCTGGTGGGTGTGGGACTGGTGTTGTTGGTGGTATTTAGACCTCAAGGAATCTTGGGCGACAAGAGGGAGATGACCTTTGTCAAGTAGCAGCCAGAAACCTCAGAGCGTCGAGAAGACCACGGGTCTTCACATCGGCGAGATTGAACCCGGTGTCAAGAAAGTTGACCCCATCGTCACCATCGACAAGGTGCACCGCCAATTCGGTGGTCTTACCGCTGTTGACGTTGACCACTTGGAGATTCCCCGTGGCGTCATCACCGCACTCATCGGCCCCAACGGAGCCGGTAAGACCACGCTGTTTAACTTGCTGACTGGTTTTGACAAACCAGACAGCGGTGAATGGACCTACGACGGCGAAAACATCGCCGGTGTTCCTGCCTTCAAGCTCGCACAGCGCGGTCAGGTGCGAACCTTCCAGCTGACCAAGGCTCTAGGCCTGCTCACGGTGCTCGACAACATGAAGCTCGGCTCCAAGCACCAGCGGGGAGAGCGTCTTTTCCCGTCGCTCTTACCGTTCCTGTGGAAGGGCCAAGACGACGAGATCGCCGAGAAGGCCATGAAGCTTCTGAAGAAGTTCAAGCTCGACGCCAAGAAAGATGACTTTGCCGCGTCATTGTCTGGCGGACAGCGCAAACTGCTTGAAATGGCTCGCGCACTCATGAGCGACCCAGAGCTGGTCATGTTGGACGAGCCAATGGCGGGTGTAAACCCTGCGTTGACTCAGTCACTTCTTGACCACATTTTGGATCTCAAGAAGGACGGTATGACCGTGCTGTTCGTTGAGCACGACATGCACATGGTCAGCCACATTGCTGACTGGGTCGTTGTTCTCGCTGAAGGACGCGTTGTCGCTGAAGGCCCACCCGATGTCGTAATGAAGAACCCCGCCGTGATCGACGCGTATCTAGGAGCACACCAAGAAATTGACCTCGGTGTAGTCACTGGACGCTACGACGAGGCTTCGAAGTAAGGGCTACAGGAGAAAAATAATGACTGAATCATCGACTCCCGTAATCCACGTCGACAACCTCGTCGCCGGCTATCTGCCCGGTGTCAACATCCTCAACGGATGCACCATCGAAGCCAAGCAGGGTGAGCTCATTGGAATCATCGGCCCCAACGGTGCCGGAAAGTCCACGCTGTTGAAGGCAATCTTTGGCCAGGTAAACATCCGCGGCGGAAGCGTTTCGCTCAACGGATCTGACATCACTGGCCTGAAAGCCAACAAGCTCGTCGAGCGCGGTGTGGGAATGGTCCCACAGAACAACAACGTGTTCCCAAGCCTCACCATCGAAGAAAACTTCCAAATGGGTGTCTTCCAAGACCCCAAGCTCTACGAAGAGCGTTTGGACTTCGTCGTGGGCTTGTTTGACGAACTGAAAAAGCGCCTCAAGCAGCGTGCAGGATCGCTCTCCGGTGGTGAGCGTCAGATGGTGGCCATGGGCCGAGCTCTCATGATGGACCCGAAGGTCTTGCTGCTGGATGAGCCCTCTGCTGGTTTGTCGCCCGTACGTCAGGATGAGGCCTTCATCCGGGTCTCGGAGATCAACAAGGCGGGTGTGACCACCATCATGGTGGAGCAAAACGCACGTCGCTGCCTCCAGATTTGTGACCGCGCCTACGTGTTGGACCAGGGAACTGATGCCTACACCGGCACCGGCCGTGAGCTGCTGAACGACCCCAAGGTCATCAGCTTGTACTTGGGAACCCTCGGCGCCTAATAACGCATTAGAAAAGCCCCTAGCGCCTCCTGTGAGCGCTAGGGGCGTTTTCGTGCGGTGTTGTTTGGCCGTGTGGCCGAATCAGGCCCCAAAAGGAACAGGGCCCCGGGAAAACCCGGGGCCCTGCTACACCTCTCTAAGAGGCAACACTAACTAGCCAGCGTATGGCTCGTAGGTGTTGTCTTCGAGGTAGATGTACTTTCCGATGCTGGCTTCAGTCGGGTCGCCCACCTCGTTGAAGGTGATAGGACCGGACACGCCGTCGTAGTCAGCTACGCCGCCACCGTTGATGATTTCTGCACACTCAGCGAAGCTGGTGCACTTGGTTCCATCACCGGATCCACCGGATACTTCCTGCAGCTTGGCAGCGATTGCAGAACCGCTGTCAACGTTGCCAGCAGCGAGAGCTGCGAGGGCAAGCAGGATGGTCGAGTCGTAGGACTCTGCACCGTAGGCGTACACACCAGCGAGGTCTGCGTTGCCTTCAGCAACCCAGTTGTCGTTCATGCGAGCGGTGAAGTCACCGATCACGTTGGTGTCCAGACCAGGAAGGGTTCCCTTTGCACCGGTCAGGCTGCCTGCAGCGAGGTCTTCGCTGTAGTTCGCGAGGTTACCGTCAACGAAGTAAAGGTTCTCCGCTGGGTACTGGCTCACGAGCTCAGGAAGGATGGTCTTGGCCTCTTCGAAGGTGATGAGGACAATTGCATCTGGGTCAACCGCGAGAACCTCGTTGATCTGCGAGGTGAAGTTGGTGTCACCAGTGTTGTAGGTCGGAGCAGCGAGCACGCTACCACCAGCAGCCTCGAAGGCAGCAGTGGTGAACTCAGCAAGTCCGGTTCCGTAGGAGTCGTTCAGAACGATCATTGCGATGTTCTGGTGACCGTCTTCTGCGATCCAGTTTCCGAGCACCTCACCCTGGAGAACGTCAGAAGGAGCAGTACGCCAGTACAGTCCGTTGTCCTCATAGGTGGTGAATGCGGCGGAGGTGTTAGCTGGCGAGAACTGAATCACGTCAGCAGCAACAACCTGGTCGATGAACTGGAGCGAGGTACCAGACGAGGCAGCACCAAGGATTGCCTTTACGCCAGCGTTAAGCAGACGGGGAATCTCGGTTTCGTATGCCTTGTTGTCGGTGTCACCCGAGTCACCCCACTCAACCTC
>CAYXEM010000064.1:0-5309 GCA_964464045.1 uncultured Microbacteriaceae bacterium
TGGACTCGAACCAAGAACAACTGAACCAGAATCAGCCGTGTTGCCAATTACACCATACCCCAACGGTGGTGAGGCGATCAGATCGCCTGGGCTACTCTAGCGCACCTCTAGAGGCTTCGCCGAAGGGCTGCCATCCGGGCAAGTGATGACTCTCGCCCGAGGATTTCCATTGACTCAAACAAGGGTGGGCTCACCCGTCGACCAGAAATAGCTACCCGCACCGGGGTGAAGGCGTGGCGGGGCGAGAGCTCTAGCCCTTCCACGAGGGCCTGGCGCAGGCACTCTTCCAAGGATGCAGTGGTCCACTCCCCCAACGCTTCAAGGGCAGAGGTGGCCGCATCGAGCACCTCTGCGGCACCCTCTCGCACGGTGGATCGAGCGTCTTCGGCAATGCTCAGCGCAGAATCTTCGGTGAACAAGAAAGCGACCATGTCGGGCACTTCACCCAGCAAGCCCACACGAGGTTGAACGTGTGGCAACACGTCACGAAGGATTGCCAATTCGTTCTCACTCGGAGGTGAGGCAACTAAACCAGCCTTATGGAGATAGGGAATCGTCCGCTCCAAGAAATCCTCAGCATCGAGTTCTCGCAGATGGTCTGCGTTAATCGATTCCGCCTTTTTCAGGTCAAAGCGGGCGGGGTTCGGGTTAATCCGGGAAATGTCGAAGGCTTTCACCATTTCACCCATTGAGAACACGTCGCGGTCTGGTCCGATGGACCAGCCCAGCAGTGAAAGGTAGTTCAGCAACCCTTCGGGGATGAAACCGCGATCGCGGTGGTGGAACAAGTTTGATTCGGGGTCACGCTTGGACAGCTTCTTGTTGCCCTCGCCCATCACATAGGGCAGGTGTCCAAAGCGCGGAATAGCCTCTGCTACCCCAATCGCAATCAGCGCGTGATACAGCGCAATCTGTCGCGGAGTAGACGAAAGCAAGTCTTCGCCGCGCAATACGTGAGTCACCCCCATCAGAGCATCGTCGACGGGGTTCACGAACGTGTAGAGAGGTTTGCCGTTAGGGCGCACCAAGACAAAGTCGATTGTGGAGCCAGCGGGGAAACTAATCGGGCCGCGAATGAGGTCGTCAAAGTCGAGGGCACCTTCTGGCACCTTCAGACGAAGTGCGGGGGTCCGACCTTCTGCCCGATAAGCAGCCTTTTGTTCTTCGGTCAGGTCTCGCTCGTGGTTGTCATAACCCTGCTTTTCATCACGACCCATGGCGCGGTTTCGCTCCGCCATTTCTTCAGCCGTGATGTAGGACTCATAGAGATAGCCCGCAGCGAGAAGCTGGTCGATGATTCCCTGGTAAATCTCGCTGCGCTCAGACTGGCGGTATGGCCCATGAGGACCGCCCTTGATGGGGCCTTCATCCCAGTCGAGGCCCAGCCAGGTCAGGGCGTCAAGGAGTTGCTCATAGGACTCTTCGGAGTCGCGCTCAGCATCGGTGTCTTCGATGCGGAAGATGAAGGTTCCACCCGTGTGCCTGGCGTGAGCCCAGTTAAACAATGCCGTGCGGATAAGGCCGACGTGTGGGGTGCCCGTGGGCGATGGGCAAAAGCGCACCCTGGTGTCGGCGCCCGTTGCGTCAGTGAAAAGTTCGCTCGTGTTCATACTCATCCCTTCGAGTGTGCCACCTTGGCACCCCGCCATTCCCAAAACAGCACGTGAGACACCACCGCGAGCACAAGAGCCATCGCGATAAACGACAATCCGTCATAGCCAACCATGAGCAAGATCACCCCAGACAGCGCGCCTCCCGCCGCTCCTGAGCCACTCATCATCACATCAGAAAAACCTTGAACCTTGGTGCGCTTATCAAGCGAGGTGGATTCGGTGAGCAGAGTGGAACCAGCCACGGTCGAAGCCGACCAGCCAAGGCCCAACAAAATCAAACCCACAATCACCCAGGTGGAGTTCTCACTCCCCAGCCCCGTTGCCAACAGGCTGAGTCCCAGCAGTCCTTGGCCAACCAAAATAGTGGGAATGCGACCAAGCCGATCGGCCATGATTCCAAATACGGGCGAGAGCGCATACATTCCGGCAATGTGCAGTGAAATCGTGAATCCGACAATCACCAAACTTGCGCCGTGGTCAACTAAGTGCACGGGTGTCATCGCCATGACACCCACCATCGTCGCGTGGCTGAGCGAAATAGAGACAAAGGCTGTTCTCCTGGCCACCGGGCGATCCTCAATCGTCGCCAGGTCATCATCAGTCGAATTTTTTGCCCACGCCCTGCTCACCGCCAGCGGGTCCGGGCGAAGGCCAAATCGATAGATCAGGCTGGCGGCTACTTGCGCCATCGCGGTAATCACGAATGGTCCGGCCAGATCAGGGAGCCCCAGCCACATTCCAAGCTGGTTACCCGGAGCAATCAAGTTAGGGCCAGAGACCGCACCCACGGTCGTCGCCCACACCACTAGAGACAAATCTGTCCCGCGCCGACCGGCACTAGACACATCGGCTGCTGCGAAGCGAGCTTGGAGATTGACCGCCGTTGCCACACCCAAGAGCAAGAGTGCGACCAACAACACCGGGAACACGCGCACCACCGTGGAGATTATGGCGAGAACCGCTCCCAGCGCTGCCACCCAGGCTCCCGCCGCGAGTGACCAGGAGCGACCCTTTGTGGTCGCGAGGTTTGCCAGCGGCATGGCCGCAAGCGCCGCGCCCAGGGTGGCAAGTGTCGCCGCCATTCCCGACCAACCGGCAGAACCAGACAGGTCAGTGGCCAAGAGCGCTCCCACCGACAAGGTCGCACCCATTCCAAGACCTGCAAGCATTTGGCCTGCAATCAGGACACTGCGCACTTTGAGACGAAAGCGCGTGGGATCGAGGGTGGAAAAGTCCCGGTTAGTCAACGCGGTCGTCACGGTTCTTGGCAGGGTTCGAGAGTGTGCCAATTCCCTCAATAGTGATGTCGACGGTTTGACCGTCGGTAAATCCACCCAAACCATCGGGCGTGCCGGTACAAATCACATCCCCTGGCAACAACGTCCACACATCAGAGCAAAATTCGATGATTTCTGGAATCGAGTAGGTCAGTTCGCTGGTGTTGCCAATTCGCCGGGGCTCACCATCGACGTATGTCTTGATATCCAGATTTCCAGGATCTAAATCAGTTTCAATCCACGGCCCAAGCGGACAAAACGTGTCATACCCCTTTGCCCTGGCCCACTGCCCATCGGCGAACATCACGTCTCTCGCGGACACATCGTTTGCGATGGTGAATCCAAAAACTACGGAGCGCCAGTCTTCCTTTTTCACCCGCTTGGCCACTGCGCCAATCACAATGGCGAGCTCACCCTCGTGCACGATGCGCCCCTCAACCGGAGGGATGATGATCGGGTCACCGGGGCCCACCACCGCGGTGTTGGGCTTGAGGAAGATCAACGGGTTAGCGGGGCCTTCGTGTCCCATTTCCTTGGCGTGTGCGGCGTAGTTCATGCCCACACAAATCACTTTGGAGCGCGGAATGACGGGCGCAAGGAGCTTTGCCTCAGCCAGCGGAACGCGCTGGCCCGTAGTTTCTAGCCCGTGGAAGAGTGGGTCACCTTCGAGCACGACAAGGTCATCGTCATCGACGATGCCAAATTGGGGCTCAGCGCCACCAGTCGAAAAACGGGCAACCTTCATTGCAACTACCGTATCTGGCTTTAGCTATCTGCCGACTGGTTTTGACGCTTCTGGCGAGACAGTGCCCGAGCACGCTCGTTCTGGTCGAGGATGACCTTTCGGATGCGCACAATTTCAGGAGTTACCTCCACACATTCGTCATCGCGGGCAAACTCGAGAGACTCCTCGAGGCTGAGCTTCTTGGGAGGCGTCAGCTTCTCCAACTCTTCCGCGGTGGAGGAGCGAATGTTATTGAGCTTCTTTTCCTTGGTGGCGTTGACGTCCATATCGTCGGGACGTGAATTCTCACCGACAACCATTCCTTCATAGACCTCTTCACCGGGTGAGACGAAGAAGGTCATGCGCTCTTGAAGCGCCATCAACGCATTAGTGGTCACCGAACCGGTGCGGTCGGCAACAATGGAGCCCGTTTGGCGGGTCACGATTGACCCGGCCCATGGCTCATATCCGTGAGCGAGAGCGTTTTGAATACCAGAGCCCTTGGTCAGGGTGAGGAATTCGGTGCGGAATCCAATCAGACCACGGCTTGGCACGATGAAGATCATGCGCACCCATCCGGTGCCGTGGTTCGACATTGACTCCATGCGACCCTTGCGCGCTGCCATCAACTGGGTGATGGCGCCGAGGAATTCTTCTGGAACATCAATCGTGAGCTCTTCGTAGGGCTCGTGAACCGACCCATCGATGGTCTTGGTCACTACCTGCGGCTTACCAACGGTGAGCTCGAAGCCCTCACGGCGCATGTTCTCCACCAACACGGCAAGGGCGAGCTCGCCACGGCCTTGGACTTCCCAGGCGTCTGGACGCCCAATGTCGACTACGCGAATCGAGACGTTACCGATGAGTTCACGGTCCAAGCGGTCCTTGACCAAACGAGCCGTGAGCTTGTGGCCAGATACCTTGCCGGCAAGAGGCGAGGTGTTGGTTCCAATAGTCACGGCGATTGCGGGGTCATCCACGGTGATGGCAGGGAGTGCGCGCACATCTTCTGGATCGCACAACGAGTCACCAATGGTGATCTCTTCAATACCGGCAACGGCGACAATGTCGCCTGCGAACGCACGTTCGGCAGGGACACGCTCGAGAGCAACGGTCTTAAGAAGCTCGGTGATACGAACGTTTGAGACCGATCCATCAGCGCGCGCCCAACCCACCGTTTGACCCTTCTTGATTTCACCGTTGAAAAGGCGAATCAAGGCAATACGACCAAGGAACGGGCTTGCATCGAGGTTGGTCACCTGGGCTTGAAGCGGGTGAGCATCGTCGTATTGCGGAGCCGGAACCCTCGAGAGGATCGTGGCAAAAAGCGGCTCAAGGTTGTCGTTATCGGGCAAGTCACCATCTGCAGGCTGGTTAGCACTTGATGCACCGGCGCGACCAGAGGCATAAATCACTGGCAGGTCGAGGATGCCATCGACATCAAGGTCAGGCACCTCATCCGAGAGATCAGAGACCAATCCCAGAAGAAGGTCTTGGGTTTCCGCTACGACTTCGTCAATACGAGAGTCCGGGCGGTCAGTCTTATTCACGACCAAAATCACCGGAAGGTGCGCGGCGAGCGCCTTCCGCAGCACGAAGCGAGTTTGGGGAAGTGGGCCCTCACTGGCGTCTACCAGCAACACGACGCCGTCGACCATGCTGAGGCCTCGTTCGACCTCACCGCCGAAGTCGGCG
>CAYXEM010000065.1:0-5309 GCA_964464045.1 uncultured Microbacteriaceae bacterium
TGCGCGCCCGCCCTTTAGAGCCGGGCTGTAAGTGTTCAGCCATTTTCATGCCCGAGCCTTCGGCCGCATCGGCGCCGGCACGGTCTCGTCTACCCAACACGGCTTCTAATTCACGAAACTGAGCCGACTGGAAGCCACTGGCTGAGGAGAGCCGATCCCGGAAGCTCTTGAACTGCAGCGGGGTCATCGTCTCCAAAATGTCGACCTGGCTGACGCAGGTTTTCATGATTGTGCGCACACGGCCAATCAGGGCCAATGAGCGGTGGGTGTCGCCACGCTCGAGGCTTCGCTGAAGGTCCTCGATTTCGTGAAGGATCTGCTTAAACCACAGCTCATAGACCTGATGGATCGTGATGAACAACAGTTCGTCGTGTTCTGGACCATCAGAGAGGGGATGTTGAAGCTCGAGGAGCTCATCAACCTTCAAATAGTTGGTGTAGGTGACATGTTTGTCGTGGCTGGTCATGTGACCCGGCTCCCTTCATCCAACACGTTGAGGTAGTCACCAGAGGCCACCAGGTCTCTGGTGCGCCTTAACCCCTCCCACACTTCCGCGTAGGACGAGGCAAGCGGTGAAATAGCGAGGCGAATAGAAGAGGGTTCGCGGTAATCAGGAATCACCTTGCTGACCACTCTCATTGCCTGGGCAATCTTTTTTGCCTCCGGGTGACCCAGAGTGATGTGTCCTCCGCGCCAGCTGGGCTCCCGAGGGGTAAGAAGTGAGAAACCAAGTGGGGCAAGCCATCGATCAAACAGATCCACCATCATTGACGTTCCCCGCCGTGCTTTGGCTTCAATTGCCTCGATGGTGGCTTCTTTGACCATGGCAAGACTCGATTGCACGGAGCGGATACCAACAATCGAGGGGCTTGCAATTTGGAAGCCTCGAATGGAATTGACCTTCTCAAAGCCCGCACCCATCGCAAATTGGTCAGCCTGGGCAAACCAACCTTGGATGGGCACCTGGAGTGCATGTTGGAGCTCGCTGCGGACGAACAACCAGGCGGGTGAGCCGGGGCCGGAGTTTAGGTATTTGTAGGTGCACCCCACCGCGAGGTCGATACCCACTTCATCAAATTTCAGAGCAATGGATCCCACCGCGTGCGCGCAGTCCCACACCACAGGGATTCCCTTGGAGCGAGCAAGGTCGTTGATTGCTTTGATATCCGGGCGGGCTCCCGAGCGGTAGTTCACCGCCTGCAAAGTGAGCACGGCCACATCGTCCGTGAGCAAAGGCTCGAGAAGTTCTGGCGTGATGCGCTCATAGTCAGCGTCGACGGCAACTGCACCAGGCCCACCTGCGCCATCCACGTCAAGCGTGATGATTTTCTTGCCCATTTGCTGGGCGATGCCTTCTGCGATGTAGCGGTCGGTGGGGAAGTTTGCTGAGTCAACGATGATTGTCGACTTGTCCGGCCGTGAATCAACGACGGCACGAAGCAGTTGGTACAGGTTTACCGAAGTGGTGTCAGCAACAAGGGTTTGGCCGGGGCCTGTGCCAAGAGCAGCTTCGGCGAGCAAGTCTCCTGCGCGCTCAGCTTCATCGATCCAATGCGACCAGCCCTCCACCAGCTCGGTGCCCCACTCGTCGACAAAGAAGGATTCAACGGAGGCTTTGGTTGAGAGGGGTAGGCGGCCCAAGGAGTTGCCGTCTAGATAACAGGTATCTGTATCGGCGACATAAAACTGCGCTGGGAATGACTGAAGCGGATCATCCGCATCGAGCTGCTTCGGGAAGTCTGGATCGGTGGGGTCGACGGTGACGCTCATCCCGACAGAGTAGTCCTCAGTGAGAGGCTGTGTGGGTTATCCGAACTTTCCTGAGACGTAGTCTTCGGTGGCCTGGACTGAAGGGTTCGAGAAGATTGTGGCCGTGTCGTTGTATTCGATGAGCTTTCCGGGCATTCCAGTTCCGGCAATGTTGAAAAACGCCGTCTTGTCGCTCACGCGGCTTGCCTGCTGCATGTTGTGAGTCACGATCACAATCGTGTATTTCTCTTTGAGCTCCTCAATCAAGTCCTCAATGGCAAGGGTTGAAATGGGGTCAAGAGCCGAACAGGGCTCATCCATCAGGATGACTTCTGGCTGAACCGCAATCGCACGCGCGATACAGAGGCGCTGCTGTTGTCCACCAGAAATTCCAGAACCTGGCTTGTCGAGACGGTCCTTGACCTCTTTCCAAAGGTTTGCACCCTTCAGTGACTTCTCGACGAGGTCATCGGCGTCGGACTTGGACATACGGGTGTTGTTGAGCTTCACACCGGCCAGGACGTTTTCACGAATCGACATGGTGGGGAATGGGTTAGGGCGCTGAAACACCATTCCCACTTCGCGGCGCACCTTTACCGGGTCAACCCCTGCACCATAAAGGTCGTTTCCATCGACGAGGACTTCGCCGTCGACTCGTGCACCGGGGATGACCTCGTGCATACGGTTGAGGGTCCTGATCAGAGTTGACTTGCCACAACCGGAGGGGCCAATGAACGCAGTCACAGTGCGGGGCTCCATCACCATGGAGACGCCTTCAACTGCAAGGAAATTGCCGTAGTAGACGTTTAAGTCTTTGATTTCAATGCGCTTAGACACAGTTCCAGATTCCTATCGACTATCGGCCGTACTTCGGGGCAAAAATATTGGTCACCAGACGGGCACCCAGGTTGAGCGCCATCACAATCAAAATCAGCGTCAATGCTCCCGCCCAGGCACGATCGAGGTAGGCCTCGGGAACGGAGCCTTGGGCGACGTAGGAGTAGTAGACAAAGTTTGGCAATGACTGCATCCGGTCAGAGAACGGGTTGAAGTTGAAGTTATTGCTAAACCCTGCAGCAATGAGAAGAGGAGCCGTTTCTCCCATGACGCGGGCAATGGCCAACATCACACCGGTGGTTATTCCGGCGAGCGCCGTCGGCAAGACCACCTTGACGATTGTGAGCCACTTGGGAACACCAAGGGCGTAGGAGGCCTCTCGAAGCTCGTTGGGGACCAGGCGGAGCATCTCTTCGCTCGAGCGCACCACAATCGGGATCATCAGCACAGACAGTGCTGCCGCCCCGGCGATACCCACCCGGGTTCCTGGTCCAAGAATCAGCGAGAACAATGAGTAGGCAAACAATCCCGCGACAATCGAGGGGATACCGGTCATCACGTCGACAAAGAAGGTGATGGAGCGAGCGAGCCTATTCCCCGCGCTGTATTCAACCAAGTAAATAGAAGTGAGAAGACCAACGGGAACCGAAATCAAGGTGGCAAGTGCGGTCATGATGAACGTTCCCGCCATCGCGTGGGCCGCACCACCGCCTTCACCGACGACGTTTCGCATCGAATAGTTGAAGAAGTCGTAATCAAACCGCTCGGCGCCCAGGCTCACCACGGTGTAGAGCAAGGAGAGCAGTGGGATCATCGCCAACACGAAGGCCAAAGTCACCAGCAAGGTCACCGTGCGGTCTATTGCCCGCCTGGATCCTTCAACAATGAGCGAGGTCACATACTGGAGCACTCCAAAGACCAGAGCGGTCACTACCCCGACGAGGGGAAGGTTGACGCCGTCTTCCGCGCCCTCGGGGCGAAGAAAGCTAAAGCCGCCCCACGAGAGCACGAAAGCGATGACCAAGAGCAGCCCGACCGCGTAGGAGGGGAGTCGGTTGGACGCGTAATAGTTCGCGGTGGACGCAGTAGCGATCTGAGACATTGCTAGTTCGCCCCCGAGAAGTCTTTGCGGCGGTTAATGATCCACCGGGCGATGGAGTTCACGATCAAGGTGATGGCGAACAAAATAAGTCCCGATGCAATAAGCGCGTTGACGTTGAGCCCAGACGCTTCGGGGAAGCTCAGTGCGACGTTCGCGGCAATCGTGGAGGGGTTGACCGAGCTAATCAGGTTCACCGTGATCACGCCTGTGGCGGAGAGAACCATCGCCACGGCGAGGGTTTCACCAAGAGCACGGCCAAGGCCCAGCATGGAGGCTGAGATCACACCTGCTCGGCCACCTGGCAAGACGACCATGCGAATCATTTCAAAGCGCGTGGCTCCTAGGGCAAGGGCAGCTTCTTCATACAACTTTGGGGTCTGCAAGAACACTTCACGAGAGACCGCAGTAATAATCGGCAACACCATCACCGCGAGCACCAGGGCTGCGGTGAAGATGGTGCGCCCTGTTCCAGAAGCGGGCCCGGCAAACAGCGGAATAAAGCCAAGGTTTTCCTCAAGCCAGCCGTAGAGCGGGCGCATTCCCGGTGCCAAGATTGTGCCACCCCACAGGCCGTAGACAACAGAGGGCACAGCAGCAAGGAGATCGAGGACGTATCCGAGAGGAACTGCAATCTTTCGGGGGGCGTAGTGAGAAATGAAGAGTGCGATTCCCACGGCTACCGGGAAAGCCATCAGCAGGGCAAGCGCGGCAGCCCACAGAGTTCCAAACACCAGAGGCGTGACATACGCCAGGAAGGGTTGGCCATCAAGGATTGCGATGTCTTCAGGGTCGGCCGTCAGGGCTGGCGCGCCCTCGGCGAGAAGGAAGATTGTGACGGCGGCGAGAGTGACAAGGATTGTGATTCCCGCACCCCGAGCGGAGCCTGCGAAAATTCGATCGGCAGCACGCTGAGTAACTTTGGGAGTGCTGGAAGGAGAGCTAGCTGGCTTAGCCATTGGAGGTCCCTTCCTTCACTCGAGAGAGGCTAACGAACTTTTCGGGGAAAAGGTAGGCCCGGAGTATTGACTCCGGGCCTACCCCTACCCGTAAGGGGTGTTACTACTTGATCGAAGCGAGGATAGCTTCTGCAGCAGCGCGGGTGGCGGCCGAAATTGGCGCGTTTCCAGCGTTTGCAGCAGCGGTAGCCTGTCCTTCTTCGCTAGTCACGTAGCCGATGTAGGCCTGGACCAGGGGAACAACCGAGTCGTCTGCGTAGTCGTTGCAACCGATGAGGTAGCTCACGAGAACGATCGGGTAGGTACCAGCAGCGGTGGTGTCACGAGCCAGCGAGATCGCGAGGTCGTTAGCGTTGCGCTCTCCCTCGGAGTCAGCAGGCGATGCGTCCACGATGGCAGCAGCAGCTTCTGCGCTGTAAGGAACGTATTCCTCACCGACCTTGACGGCTACAGTTCCGAGCGAACCAGCGCGCGATGCGTCTGCGTATCCAATGGTTCCGACACCGTTGGTGACAGCGTCAACAACACCAGAAGTCTGCGCAGCACCCTCGCCACCCCACTCAGCAGGCCATGCTTCGAAGGAACCAGCGTTCTCGCCGTTGAGCAACCAGGCGTCAGGAGCAGCCTTGGCAACGTAGTCGGTGAAGTTCGCGGTGGTACCCGAC
>CAYXEM010000066.1:0-5038 GCA_964464045.1 uncultured Microbacteriaceae bacterium
GATCGGGTAACCACTGAGTGCTAGCTCGCCGGTGAGGAAAACCTCGGCGCCTTGATCCCATGCGTGCTGAGCTAACTCGAGGAGGCGTTGGAGGTTGCCCGAAATAAAGCCCACCGTGGGGTTAGTTTGGGCAATCGCGACCCGGAGTTCTGGCATAACCAGTAGCCTAATAGTGGCCTTATTTTTCAACTATCCCAGTGGGGTGTAGACGATGGACAAGCAGCAAGAATTTGTACTGCGCACAATCGAAGAGCGCGGTGTGAAATTCATTCGCCTGTGGTTCACCGACGTTGTCGGAACACAAAAGATGGTGGCTATTGCCCCCGCCGAGGTAGAAGGCGCATTCGCCGAGGGCTTGGGTATCGATGGCTCGTCAATCCAGGGATATACCCGTGCGTTTGAAGCAGACGTCCTCGCCCACCCCGACCCTTCAACCTTCCAGATCTTGCCCTGGCGTGGAGAAATCGACCCCACCGCGCGCATGTTCTGCGACATCTCCACACCCGATGGTGAACCAGCTGCTTATGACCCGCGTTACGTGTTGAAGCGCGCCCTTCAAAAGGCCGCTGATCGAGGGTTTACTTTCTACACCCACCCTGAAATCGAGTTCTACCTGCTCAAGTCAAGCGAGCCTGGCCCCAATGGGCTTGAGCCCGTGGACAAGGCCGGATACTTCGATAACGTTCCCGGTGGCACCGCTCACGATTTCCGTCGTCGCGCCGTGCGCATGCTCGAGGACCTCGGTATTTCGGTGGAGTTTTCTCACCACGAAGGTGGACCCGGTCAAAACGAGATCGACCTGCGCTACGCAGACGCACTCACCATGGCCGACAACATCATGACTTTCCGCACCGTCATCAAGGAAGTAGCCATCGAGCAGGGTGTCTATGCGACCTTCATGCCAAAGCCTTTCGCAGAACACCCAGGCTCTGGAATGCACACCCACCTCTCGTTGTTCGAGGGCGACTCCAACGCCTTCTTCGACCAGGGGGCAACTCACCAACTCTCCACAGTGGGACGCCAATTCGTTGCCGGTCTGTTGACTCACGCGCCGGAAATCTCGGCCGTGACCAACCAGTTCGTGAACTCTTATAAGCGCATTTGGGGCGGTCACGAGGCTCCGAGCTACATCACATGGGGTCACAACAACCGCTCCGCACTCGTGCGCGTGCCGCTGTATAAGCCAGGAAAGGGTCAGTCGGCTCGTATCGAATACCGCGCGATGGATTCGGCGGCAAACCCCTACCTCGCATTCGCGCTTATGTTGGCCGCCGGTCTCAAGGGAATCGAAGAGGGCTACGAACTTCCCGCTGAAGCAGAAGACACCGTCTGGGAGCTCAGCCGCCAAGAGCGAAAGGCCCTCGGCTATAAGTCACTACCCACCAGCCTCGACCACGCGTTGAACCTGATGGAGGAGAGCGAATTGGTCGCAGAAACCCTCGGCGAGCAGGTGTTCAACTACGTGTTGAAGAACAAGCGCCGTGAATGGGATGAATACCGCGCCCAGGTCACGCCATACGAAATCGACGCCAACCTAGAGATTCTCTAAACAAGAAACGGCTGATTAATGCCTCGCGATTTGGGGTTATCAGAGCTCGCGAGGCTTGGCTTCGCTGAGCTCACGGAGGCGAGAAATCGACTCGTCTCGCTAGGCCTTGACGCGAATCGGTTTGAGGGGCTCGCCGACCCTGATCGTGCGCTGTTGTGGTGGGAGCGCATGCGCGATGCCCACGGTGCTGCCTTCGATAAAGCAGCCGCCAAAGACCAGTGGGCCGAGGCGGTTACGTTGCTTTCAGCAACCTCATGGGGTCTTGCCGAATTTCTCAAGCGCCGACCAGAAGCATGGCCTGCGCTGTCTGCTCCACTCGACGCGCCACTTGGTCGAGATCAACTCGTTTCTGAATGGAATAGGGACGTTAGAGGGCTACCCCTCGAGGCCGCCTCTGAGAAGCTTCGCGTTGCGTACCGCAGGGAGTTGTGTCGCCTTGCCCTCTGGGACATTCGACACGACCACCCGATTGAAGTAGTTGCGGTGGTTGCAAAAGGTCTTGCCGAGCTGGCTGATGCGGCCATTGAGGTCGCAATCACTATTACCCGCGAAGACCTGGGGGTAAGCGCCGAGGATGCCCCGCTTGCCGTGATTGCGATGGGTAAGACCGGTGCTCAGGAGCTCAACTATCTAAGCGATGTAGACGTGATCTACGTGACCGAAGCACCAGACGGGTCCAACCAAGACGCAGTGATCCACAAGGCAACGAGTGTTGCCCGTGGACTCCAGAGAGTCATTGCCGATATGGGCAAAGAGCCAGGGCTGTGGGAAGTAGACGCCAATTTGCGGCCCGAGGGAAAAGACGGCGCACTGGTGCGCACCCTCGAATCCCACCTGGCCTATTACCAACGGTGGGCCAAAGACTGGGAATTCCAAGCTCTGATTAAGTCGAGGCCTATGGCTGGTTCCATTGGCTTGGGGGAGCGCTATCGACAGGCCCTCGAGCCTCTGATTTGGCAGGCATCTTCTCGAGACGGCTTTGTTGAGCAAGTACAACGCATGCGAGAGCGTGTCACCGAGCACATTCCCGCCGACGAAGTAGACGTGCAGTTGAAGCTTGGCCCAGGCGGTCTTCGAGACGTGGAGTTCACCATTCAACTTCTCCAGCTTGTCCATGGTGGTGCTGATTCAGATGTGCGTGAGCGAGACACTCTTGGGGCGCTTCGCGCACTTGCTGAAAAGGGATACGTCGGCCGCCCAGAGGCAGGCGAGTTCGACCGCGCCTACCGACTTCTTCGCACCCTGGAACACCGCCTTCAACTTCGCCAGTTGTCTAGAACCCATCTGATGCCCCGTGATGAAGAATCGCTTCGCGTGTTGGCCAGGTCCAGCAAGCTTGCTGATACCGCGGAGTCGCTGCTGGAGGTCTGGAAAGACACGAAAAAGGATGTCAGGTCGCTTCACGAGAGGCTCTTCTATCGTCCGCTCTTGCAAGCCGTTGCCGGTTTGGGCGGGGAAGAAGGCCTCGAGCTCACCAGCGATCAGGCAGCCGAGCGTCTGCGCGCGACGGGATTTGTTGATCCCCAGGGTGCAATCAGGCACATTTCCGCCCTTACTCAAGGTGTCTCCAGACGTGCTCAAATTCAGCGCAACCTCCTGCCGGTAATCCTGCACTGGCTCGCCGAGGGCACAGACCCCGACCGGGGACTATTGGCCTTTAGGAAACTCAGCGATGATTTGGGCGAGACTCACTGGTTCTTGAGGATGTTGCGCGACTCCTCGGGAGCCGCACAGCGACTGACTCGGGTATTGGCCACCAGCGGCTACGCGAGCGCCTTGTTCGAGCGGGTGCCTGAAGGAGCTGGCTGGCTCGATGACTCGGATGATCTTCGCCCGAGAGAGAAGATGGCGCTGAGCAGTGAGGTAACGAGCATCGCCGAGCGATACGCTGACGACACCGACAACGGCGCGAAAGCACTTCGCCAAGTTCGTCGCCGTGAGCTGCTCAGGCTTTCCATGGCCGCCATCAACGGCGAGATCGAGACGGCAGCTCTTGGTCTGGCGCTTAGTGAACTGACCGAGGCATACCTCGAGGGCGCGTGGAAGCTCGCCGCGGGATCGATCAGCGGAATCGAGTTTGCCCTCATCGCCATGGGCCGATTCGGAGGAGGGGAGCTCGGCTTCTCTTCCGATGCCGATGTTCTTTTCGTGGTGCGCGATGCCGGAGCCGGTGATGACACAATCAACCGAGGCATTGAACTGGTGAAGTCGATCACGGCCATTACCGACGATGTTCTCTTCCGGTTCGAACTGGATGCAGGGCTTCGACCCGAGGGCAGAAACGGCCCCATGGTACGAAGCTTCGACGCCTACCAGGCCTATTACGAGCGCTGGGCTCTGGGCTGGGAAGCGCAAGCACTCCTGCGCGCCCGAGACGTTGTGGGTGATGAGACTCTTCGCAGCGACTTCATGGCGCTTGCTGACCAGTATCGATTCCCCGCGGTGTTCCCTGACGATGCTGCACGAGAAATCAAGAGAATCAAAGCCAGGGTTGAGTCTGAGCGGCTGCCTCAAGGCGCCGACCCCACTCGCCACCTCAAGCTTGGCCGCGGGTCCCTCAGTGACGTGGAGTGGCTGGTTCAGCTCCTCCAGCTCCAGTACGGTCATGCACACCCGCAGCTTCAGCGCGCAGACACCCTGGGAACTCTTCACGAAATGGGAGAGCTTGGCATCGTAGATCCAGCAGACGTCGCGGTGTTATCAGATGCCTGGCTTTTGGCCTCTGAGCTTCGAAACGCCTTGACGCTATTCCAAGTCTCAACTGATGTGTTGCCCACTGATCGTCACGCCCTGGAGGGTGCAGCGAGGTTGCTGGGTTATCCGCCCCGCAGTGCCAGTGCACTCGAAGAGCGCTATCTGCGCTCGACGAGGCTGTCTCGCCAAGCATTCGAGCGAAACTTCTTCTAGAAACCACAAAAGCGGGCCTGGTGACCAGACCCGCTTTTGTGTTGTGGCTTCTTAGATCGAGAAGTACATCTCGTACTCGAAGGGGTGAGGGCGCTGTGCGTAGGGCAGCAACTCCGACTCACGCTTGTAGTCGATCCAGGTGTCGATGAGGTCCTTGGTGAACACACCACCCTGGAGGAGGAACTCGTGGTCGTTCTCGAGAGCAACGAGTGCTTCTTCGAGGCTGCCAGGCACCTGAGGAATGTTCTTAGCTTCCTCAGCAGGCAACTCGTAGAGGTCCTTGTCGACTGGCTCGTGAGGCTCAATCTTGTTGATGATTCCATCAAGACCAGCCATCATCTGAGCAGCAAACGAGAGGTATGGGTTACCGGTCGCGTCTGGTGCGCGGAACTCGATGCGCTTTGCCTTCGGGTTGGTACCGGTGATCGGGATACGAATCGCAGCCGAGCGGTTACCAGCCGAGTAGACAAGGTTCACAGGAGCCTCGAAACCCTTCACCAAACGGCGGTAAGAGTTGATCGAAGGGTTGGTGAAGGCGAGTACTGCGGGAGCGTGCTTGAGCAGACCACCGATGTACCAGCG
>CAYXEM010000067.1:0-4928 GCA_964464045.1 uncultured Microbacteriaceae bacterium
GTCGCTGATCGACAGCGGCAAGCTCGCTGAAATCACCTCAACCTGGCTCGGCGCTGACCAGTCGGCACCTGTATTGAAGTAACCAACGGTTGAGTAGTACTACCCCGTCAACGACGGGCGGAAGCGACTGGCGTCCAAGTTCTGTAGAACTTGGACGCCAGGCCTTCCGGAAAAAACAAAACGCCAAGAGTGTCGCCATTAGCTTTGGCAGCACTGTGGTGTTTGCGGTGGTGGTGTATCTCACCGTGATTAACACTCCCGGGTGGGAGAAAGTCCAAACGGCCTTTTTCAACGTCGATGTCATGGTCTCCGCGTGGCCTCGTGTGATTGAGGGCCTCTGGCTAAACGTCCGCGTGCTCGTGGTTGCTGCCGCTGGCGTCCTGGTGGTCGCGCTGTTGTTGGCCACTCTTCGCACCTTGCGCGGAGCTGTGTTCTTCCCGCTTCGCGCTCTCGCCGCCGGCTACACCGACTTGTTTCGCGGAATGCCGCTGATCATCGTGTTGTATTTGGTGGGCTTTGGTGTGCCAGGACTTGGCGCACTCCCCCGCATGCCTCTGGAGTTTTGGGGAACCATCGCACTGATCCTCACCTATTCGGCGTACGTATCCGAAGTATTTAGGGCTGGTATCGAATCTGTCCACCCTTCACAGCGTCTCGCTGCGCGGTCGTTGGGACTTAGCTACGGCAAGACCCTGCGCCTCATCGTGATGCCCCAAGCCATCCGCAAGGTAACTCCTGCGCTCATGAACGATTTCATCGCCATGCAAAAAGATGTCGGTTTGATCTCCGTCTTGGGTGCTGTCGACGCCGTTCGCGCCGCACAGATAGAAACCGCGCAGTCGTTTAACTTCACCCCCTATGTCCTAGCCGGGCTCCTTTTTGTCCTGCTCGCCCTTCCGATGATTCGCCTCACCGACTGGTATTCCGCCCGTCTTCGCAACCGCGAACAAGCTGGATCGACGGTGTAGCGATGTCCACTCCCGTATTGAAGCTTCAATCAGTCCGCAAAGTATTCGGCGACCACGTGGTCCTCGGCGGAATTGATCTTGATGTCCACCAGGGCGATGTGGTCTCCCTGATTGGTGCGAGTGGTTCGGGCAAGTCAACGCTTTTGCGCTGTATCAACCTGCTCGAGCAACTAGACGATGGCCAGATTTGGTTAAGCGGCGACGACATCTCTCGCCCCTCGATTAATGTCGACCACGTACGTGCGCGTATTGGCGTGGTGTTCCAGCAATTCAATTTGTTCCCCCACCTCAGCGTGCTCAAAAACATCACCCTCTCGGCAACTGAGGTGTTTGGCACCCCCAAGGCAGAAGCCGAAGAGCGCGCAATGTATCTGCTGGAGCGAGTCGGACTGGCCGCAAAGGCTAAGGACCACCCCGACCGGCTCTCGGGCGGACAGCAACAACGCGTGGCGTTAGTGCGTGCGATTGCAACCGATCCGGAGGTGCTCCTCCTCGATGAGATCACCAGTGCGCTCGACCCCGAGCTAGTAGGGGAAGTCTTGGAGCTTGTTCGGCAGCTTAAAGACGACGGAACCACAATCGTCATGGCGACCCACGAAATGGACTTCGCCAAAGAGGTTTCGGACCAGGTGGTCTTCCTCGATCAAGGTGTTATTTGCGAACAGTCACACCCCAGAGAACTCTTCGATAACCCGACTCAACCTCGAACGAAAGAGTTCTTGACTCGGTTTAGAAACCGCTAAGACTAGGGAGCTGGGCAGGTTACCGAGACAATATCTGCCCGGTCCAGCAGATAATCCATCAGGATCCTATTCACGCAATCGTTGTCGTAATAAGCAACGGGCGCATGGTTTGAGCCTTCAACGGCGATGAGCGGCGACCCCAGCAAGTCTGCGGTGTCTTTGGCGAATTGGAACGGGGTCACCGACTCATTTGTTGAGCCAACAATCAACAAAGGTGTCCCAGACGGGTTACTGGGTACAAATGGCTCAGTGGGAGGATCGGGTATCGCAGGATCATCCCGGGCGATGTCTTCCCAACTCATACTCTTGGGCTCACCGAAGTATTCATAACCCGAGGCATCGGAATACAACTCGTCGAGCAGTGGGGCGACCTCGGCAGATCGTCTGGAGAGCTCTTTTTGTTCGTCGATGGAAAGGGGCTCTGGCGCATAGTCCATCGTGTTGACGATGCCCATCACCTCGAAGCTGTTGTCGCGAACGATTTCTCTCTGCCCTGCAGAGGTCGAGTAGAGCACTTCAGCGTCGTATCCGTCTAAATCAAGTGCGAAGTATTCAAAGGTTCCCATCCACCGATAGTCGGGGTTGAGCGCGTAATAGATTCCTTCAGTGAACACCTGAATGGCCTGATCTTCAGGCTGATAATTCAGCGCCAAAATTCCTCGCCACAACAGGTATTCCGAGCTAATGAAGACCCCTTCATATTCGGGAACCGGCACTACACCTGCAAAGCCGTAGAGCTGGTCGTCATCAGCGAGTTGTTTGACCTCCATCACGTCATCCCACGCTTCCTCGAAGGTGAGGCCTTGATTGTCGGCGTAGCCCTGGACATAGATCCGAAGCTTCTGCTCATCCGCAGCGAGGCCTTCAAGCGCGCTCTGGATCCGATCGGTATCCACCGTGGTGGGACTATCGAAGACGATCTTGCCGACTGTCTCCGGGAAGACACTCACGTACCTCCCGGCAATAGTGGTGCCATATGACGACCCGATGAAGTTCAGTGGCTCACCTGGGGTGACGACCTCACGCATGATGTCGAGATCCCGCACGACATTGTCGGTTGAGAGCGTCCACCAATAGGGGTTTCTCGAGGAGCAGTCTTGATAGAACTCGTCAATCACGGCGGCGACTTCGTCTAGTTCGGCCTCGCTACCTGGACTTGATTCTTCAAAATAGCTTGCAAGGTCGAGCTCGTTAGAACAATGGATTTCGCTGCCGTCGGCAAAATCAGATTGGCCCACTCCCCTGGGGTCAAAGCCAATGATGGTGAAGTTATCGACCATCTCCTCAGGAAAAGGCGACCACTGGAGTTGATCCATGCCAGACACTCCAGGCCCACCCGGATTGATGAATATCGTGCCGAGTGACTCCCCCGACTCCGGGGTCCGCCGCATCATCGCGATGCGGAAATCCGGCACATCAACCGCGGATGCGTCGTAGAGAGCCGGAACATCAAGACTTGCGCATTCAAAACCATGATTTGTGGGCGTGGACTCCATCAACCACTCCGGGTCGCACTCACCCCAGGTCAGCGTTTGCGCGGCATAATCAGCAATGTCTGCTGGCGCAGATTCTTCAACCCCTGCGCCTAAATCGACGAGCACTCCACCCTGGCAGCCGGAGAGAACAAGTGCTGCACAGGCAACGACTGTGGCGGCCAGGAACTTCATGAGTCCACCGTAGCGGGGAGCGGCGACACGCTTGACTAGCGCTCGAGGTCGCTCAAAATAGCGCTGAGACGGGCTCGCTGCGCTTCCACAGAGGACACTGCGGTGCCAGCGGGGCCATTCTTCTTCGCAATGGACTCTTCGGCAGTCAAGATGTCTTTCACCGACGCATCGAGGTGGTGTGAGACGTCCGCGTACTCCGCATCAGTCAGTCCATCAAGATCAACGCCCTTGGCCTCGCACGCCGCAACCAACTTTCCCGCGACTTCGTGGGCTTCTCTAAAGGGCACACCACGCACAACAAGCCAGTCGGCAACGTCGGTGGCCAGTGAGAACCCATCTGTGGCAAGGCTTTCCATACGCTCGTAGTGGAAGGTCAAGGTAGCCAACATTCCAGTCAGCGCAGGCAACACCAGCCCGAGAGTGTCCGCCGAATCAAAGATGGGCTCTTTGTCTTCTTGCAAGTCTCGGTTGTAGGCAAGTGGCAACGCTTTGAGGGTGCTGAGTAACCCGGTGAGGTTCCCGATTAAGCGCCCCGCTTTTCCGCGCGCAAGCTCGGCAATATCGGGGTTTTTCTTCTGTGGCATCATCGACGAGCCCGTCGAGAAGGCGTCGTGGAGAGATACGTAGCCAAATTCCTTTGTGGCAAACACAATGAGCTCTTCGGCGATACGACTGACATCCACGCCGATTTGTGCCGCGATGTAGGCCCATTCGGCTACAACGTCACGCGCTGAGGTCGCATCAAGAGAGTTGTCTGCCACCGCGGCAAAGCCGAGGTCTTTCGCGATTGCGGAAGCATCTAGGCCCAGTCCTCCGCCGGCGAGAGCGCCGGAGCCATAGGGCGAGACGTTGTTTCTTACCGACCAATCGTCGAGACGTTGAATATTGCGCAGCAGCGGCCAGGCGTGCGCCAGCAGGTGATGAGCAACCAACACCGGCTGTGCGTGTTGAAAGTGGGTACGCCCCGGCATCACGTGAGCACCCGCCTCTTCGGACCGAAGAACCAGCACGCGCGCGAGCTCGACCAACAAAGACCGAATACTCGCCGATTGGTCGCGCAGGAACATCCGGACGAAGGTGGCGATTTGGTCGTTTCGACTTCGACCCGCGCGCACTGCTCCGCCAGTTTCTGGACCGACTCGGTCAATCAGTTCCCGCTCGAGGGCGCCGTGAACGTCCTCGTCATCCTCGCTGGGGACAAGCCGTCCATCGACAAAATCTTCGCGAATTGAATCCAGTGCAGAAGCTAAGTCCTTTAGTTGCTGCTGACTCAAGTAACCCGCGTGGGCAAGCTCAGTCGCGTGAGCGCGGGTGGCCTCTAAGTCGTAGGGAACCAATCGCCAGTCAAAATGGGTCGACTTCGATAGTGCCGCCATTTCGGGCGAGGGGCCATCGCTAAAGCGCCCACCCCACAGGCTCCCCTCATGGGTCGATGGGTCGCCTGCCATGGTGTGCTCCTAGAGTTGCTGGTTGCGCTTGGCTGCAATCTTGCCAGGCAGGGCCCACAATTCGATGAAGCCCTTCGCGTGTGACTGATCGAACTGGTCACC
>CAYXEM010000068.1:0-4914 GCA_964464045.1 uncultured Microbacteriaceae bacterium
AGCTTCTTAGAGTGTGTCCACTGGCTCTCCCGTTTGAGCTTGCAAGACAACGCTCCACAGACTCAGGTCAAGCTCTCATCCGAGGCAGTGCTGGCGTTGGTGGGTCGTCGAGATGAAGCTGCCAAGCTCCTGCGCGATGCTGCAGAACTTGGACAGTTCCGGTTTGGTCCCAACGATTCACCCTGGTACGGCGTGGAATTTAGAGACGCAGAGCACGCTCAGAAGTCACAGCAAATCGCCAAGCGCCTGGTCAATGAGACCTTGCCGCGTCTAACCGAGCAGGCAACTCCTGTGCTGGGGCAAACTCCACTGCCCGCCCCTAAGAACTTCGGACAGTTGGCAATGTTTGTCCACCTCCTGGTGAACCTCCGCGACAGCCTCGATCGTTTCCAGCCGGCGGTATTTGATCGTCCGCTCACCGATTTGATTACCGCCACTGGTCCCGCCGAGATGGCTAACCAGCTAGGTCGGGTTCAGCGCCGTCGCTTGAAGTCGTTGGCGAAGGAATACATCCGCCCGGGCATGCACGTTGCCGATATGCACGAAGCACTGGTGCGCATCAATGAGCAGCGTCACACCTGGCAGCGCTTTGTCGACACAGGCCAGCCCCCTGCGGTCCCACCGGGTCTTGCCGACTTGCACCCACTGCTGCAAGAAGTAGAGCAAGACGTCACCTATCTGAGCGACACCCTCGGGCGCACTGGCGACAACGCGCTTACTGAGTTGACCATGGAAGAGCTCACCGCACTAATGGGTGAGCTCGCCAAAGAATCCGATGTGCTGCGCACCCTGGAAGATCGCGCTCAGGTTACCCAGACCCTCCAACAGTGGCACCTTGGTCCACTCGTCGATGATTTCGCGGACCGCCACATTCACTCCGACCAGGTCCAAGCAGAACTTGATTTGGCCTGGTGGCGCTCTGCCCTGGAGCAACTCCTCGCGGGCAATGAAGACCTGCTTGGCCAAGACACCAGCATTTTGCAGCGGTTGGAAGCGGACTATCGTCTTGTCGATGAAGCTCACGCTTCCACTAACGCCAAGCGCCTGGCGTGGCAGTTGGCGGAGCGCTGGTCGGTTGGCCTGATGGACTGGCCAGAAGAATCGAATTGGCTGAAGTCCAGCCTTAAGTCGGGAAAGATGACGCCCTCTGACCTGCACGAGAAGGCTCCGCATCTCTCACGCGCTCTGGCTCCAGTCTGGCTTGCAAGCCCCTATGACGTTGCCAAATTGCCTGCTCGCCAAGGCTTCGATGTGGTGATGATTGCCGATGCGGGAGCGGTCACCCTGCCGGAGGTAGCGCCTGCGATTCGTCGTGGCAAGCAGGTTGTGGCCTTTGGTGACCCCGTAGTGCAACGCCCCGAACACTTCAGTGTGGGACTGGAGCCTGCTACTGCGAGCGACATCGATCCAGAGGAACTTCACCCGCACTCTGCGTTGGGTGTGCTGTCTGAAATTCTTCCTGGACATCAAATCACCCGTAGCTACCGTGTGACGGGCGATGATTTGGCTGACTTGGTCGATCGAAACCTCTACGCTGGACAAATTTCGTCCTTGCCGTGGGCAGGAAGCTTCTTAGGTCACCGCTCAGTAGGTCTCACTGTGGTCGAGGATGGCTATGGGCTTCCAGACCCGATCACGGGAGTGATTGAGAGTGTGGATGCCGAAGTTCGCGCCACTGTTGAGCGGGTCATCGACCATGCACTGACGAACCCCGAGCAGTCCCTCATGGTGGTGACGGCAAGTGCCGTCCACGCGAGGCGTGTATTTGAGGGTGTATCGCGCGAGGTTCAAAACCGGGGCGATCTCGGCGAGTTCTTCACCGGCGAATCGGTCGAACCGTTTGTCTCGGTAACGCTTCGCCAAGCGCACGCCATTACGCGCGACCGCGTGATTTTCTCTCTCGGATATGGCCGCACCCCACATGGTCGGGTGCTGAGCGACTTGGGAATGCTTTCCGAGTCAGGTGGTGAGCGCCTCTTGGCCCTCGCACTGACCCGTGCCAGGCGCCACCTCCAAGTGATTAGTTGTCTCTCACCTGAAGAGCTCAGTGATCAGCGTCTTCAGCCCACAGTGAGGGCCCTGGGCAAGGTCTTGGGAGAGATCGATAACCCGCCCTCACTTCCTGAGGTGGCGAACGAACCAGATCCTATGCTCGTGGATCTGGCAAAGCGTCTTCAACGCCACGGCATCCAGACCAGCCTCGATCACCACGGAGTGATTCCACTTGCCGCTACGGCACGCGGTGTGTGCGTGGCGCTGGATACCGACAAGCAGCTAGGCAGCATGTCAATCCGTGAGGGCCTTCGGCTTCGTCCCCAAGCCCTCCACCGCTTGGGCTGGCATTACTTAAGGGTTCACTCCTTCGAACTCTTCGCTGATCCTGACCAGGTGGCTGACAAGATTGCCACCTTGGTCGGTGTGCTCGACCCAGCCGAGCCTGAAGAAGACTAGCTCCGCGATGTCCGAGTCGGATCAGGACAAGGGAGCCCGCGACGCGAAGCCTCGTCGGAGGATTGTCGTTCCTCCTCCGAAGGGAACTGACCCTAGGCCTGTGAGTGAACCCGAGCGCCACCAGAGCACAGACAACGATGACCGCCTGAAGGCGGATAAACCGCCCCACTACTAAGTGGTCTTAGATGCTTTCTTAGACTCTTTTTTCTTGGGCTTGGACTCTTTCTTAGCCGGAGCCGGCTTTGATTCCGCGCGAGAATCGGTGCGGTAGAAGCCAGAGCCTTGGAAGGTCACACCCACTGCGCTAAAGAGTTTCCGCAGAGACCCCTTGCACTGGGGGCACTCGGTCAACGCGTCATCGCTGAAGTCTTGTTGGATATCAAACTCAACGCCACATTCACGGCATCGGTATGAGTAGGTAGGCACAGTGTTCTCCTGCGAAAAAGGGGTTAGAACCGGATGATTCCATCGGGGGTGACGACTCCGTCAACACCTTGGTCGTGGGCCTCGGTAGGCACCACGTCGACGACTTCATGATTGTAAACCACGGCGAACACGGGTGGGCGGTGCCCCATCGAACCCAGTGTGCGGTCAAAATATCCGCGGCCCCACCCCATGCGGTTTCCTGAGCGGTCCACTAAGGCTGCGGGGATGAGCAGGAGGTCGGCGGTGTCAATAGCCATCGGCCCCAGCAGCTCTGACGTAGGAACGGGCATGCCCAACACGTCGAGGTCTTCACCACCATGGTCGAAGCGCGCCCAATCTAATAGTCCGTCTTCACGGCTAATCGGCAGGAGCACATCCATCCCTGCGCCGAGTGCTTGTGCGACAAAATCTCTGGTGGGCGGTTCATCAATGGTGGAGAGATAGCAGCCAATCGTGGCCGCGCCAATTTCCTGAGTGAGGCTTAAGAGGTGGTTTGTTAACTCTTCGGAGGCGTGAGCGCGCTCGTCTTGGGTCATGATCCGACGGCGCTCCCGTGTCTCCGCACGAAGCGCGGGTTTGTGGGATGCGTCGAGGCCTGCCATGCACACAGTCTAAATCGAGCGCTACGCTAGCGTTTATGCCTATTTCTAAAGCGGTGATTCCTGCGGCTGGTATGGGAACGCGGTTCCTTCCTGCCACGAAGGCGATGCCCAAAGAAATGCTCCCCGTGGTGGATAAGCCAGCCATTCAATATGTTGTTGAAGAAGCAGTCGACGCAGGTCTCACCGACGTGTTGATGGTGACGGGGCGAAACAAGAACGCTTTGGAAAACCACTTCGATCGGAACACTGAGCTTGAATCGGTGTTGGAGAAAAAAGGCGACAATAACCGGCTCTCAGCAGTAAATCGCTCCACTCGCCTGGGCAACATTCATTACGTGCGACAGGGTGACCCTCTGGGTCTTGGTCACGCGGTCCACCGTGCGCACATGCACGTGGGCAACAACCCCTTCGCGGTTCTACTCGGTGATGACCTCATCGACGCCCGAGACGATCTGCTCAAGCAAATGGTGGCTTTGTATGAGAGGCAACCAGCGAGCATTGTGGCTCTGATGGAAGTTGATCCCTCTCAGGTGCACCTTTATGGAATTGCCACGGTTGAGCCCACAGGCGAAGAAGACGTCGTTCGCATTAGCGAACTAGTGGAAAAGCCCAAGGCTGAAAATGCTCCCTCGAACCTTGCCATTATTGGCCGCTACATCCTTCAGCCAGAGGTATTCGAGGCTCTAGAAAATACGAAGCCTGGCTCAGGCGGCGAAATTCAGCTGACTGACGCGTTGAACCAGCTCGCACATTCAGGAGCAGGCGGGGGAGTGTTGGGTGTTGTCTTCCGCGGTCGCCGTTATGACACCGGCGATCGTTTGGATTATTTGAAGGCGATTGTGCAGGTTGCGAGTGAGCGCGATGACCTCGGACCTGATTTTAAGCAGTGGCTCAAGGGTTTCACCGGGGGCCTCGGGGAGAAATAGTCGGTGTCGTATTCGCTACCGACTCTTACCCACCCGCTTGTCACACTGCGGGGTCTTCGACGTGGTGATTGGCGCGACTTAGAGCGGGCGCTGTCTGATAACCGGGCATGGCTTCAGCCGTGGGAGGCCACCAGCCCTGTGCGCTCGCTGATCCCTGACGATCAAAAAGCAGGAATCCGAATGTTGCTCACCCACGCCAAGAAAGGCATGGGGCTGCCGATGGTGATGGAGTCAGACGGGCAATTGGTGGGGCAACTGAATGTCTCCCAAATTACGTACGGCTCCCTTGCATCGGCAAGCCTTGGCTACTGGGTCATTGAAGAGTACGCAGGCCGCGGAATTACACCGGTAGCAGTCGCTCTGGCGACCGATTACCTGTTTTTTGAGCGCGGACTTCACAGGATGGAAATTTGTATCCGCCCTGAGAATGAAGCCTCTTTTCGCATCGTCGAGAAGCTGGGCTTTAGATTCGAGGGCCTCAGGCGCCGCTATATCCATATTGATGGACG
>CAYXEM010000069.1:0-4821 GCA_964464045.1 uncultured Microbacteriaceae bacterium
GCGGTAGCCAGAGAGCTCTGGCAGGCCAGGGAGTCCCTCGCGCAGGAGAGGGATATTGCACCTGGGCGACTCATCCCCGATCGCTCCATCGTTCACGCGGCGAGCAAGAACCCAAGGTCGCTCAAGGCGCTGCTGTCGCTCGAGAGCTTCCATGGACGCGCAAGCCGGTCGGAAGCGGAGCGTTGGTGGGCGGCCATTGAACACGGTCAAACCACTAAAGATCTTCCCGCTCTGCGCGGGCAATCAGACACTCTTCCCCCACCGCGCGCCTGGGCCGATCGAGCACCTGAGGCCTATCGCCGATTTGTGATCGCCAGAGATTTGATCAACCGTGCAGCTGCTGCGATGGATATCCCCGCCGAAAACGTTCTCACCCCGGAGCATCTGCGCAGGTTGTGTTGGCAGCCCATGGACGCCGGCTCTGCCACGGCGATTGATCAACAACTTCTCGACCTCGGGTCGAGGCGCTGGCAACGAGATGTGGCTGTCCCTCTCATCGTCGAGGCGTTTAGCCAGGCAGCGAGCCTCGAGGGCTAATCGTGTTGGGCGTCTTGGGCCGGTTCGGCCGAAAACTCTTCATCCGCTGAGTCTCCCGGCAAGGGCCTGGCAACAGGGACCTTCTTTCCCAGAACCTGGGCGACGAGGTTACGGGCAATGTTTTGAGCGGTAAGGCCCGCTTGCTCGAGGATTTCTGAGCGCGATCCGTGATCGAGGAATTCGTCTGGCAAACCGATTTCATCGACTGCCGTATCCACACCTGCTCGGCGAAGTTCTTGACGAATTCTCGTTCCAATACCGCCCACTCGGGTGCCATCTTCGATGCTCACAACAATTCGGTGATCCCTTGCCATCTCGACGATGCTGCCTGCGACAGGAACTACCCAACGAGGGTCGGCCACGCTGGCGCCAATTCCTTGATCGGCCAGCCGATTAGCAACATCCATTGCCATATGCGCCATCGGGCCCACTGCGACAATCAAGACATCTTTATGGGCTGCTTCTTTAAGCACGTCCACGCCATCATGCGTGCGGCGAACAGCGGGAAGATCAGCCGACACTGAGCCTCGCGGGAACCGGATCACTGTCGGAGCATCATCAACTGCGATCGCCTCAGAAAGCTCTTCGTGGAGGCGAGCTTCATCTCGTGGGGCCGCAATCTTGATTCCAGGCACCACTTGAAGGATTGAGAGGTCCCACATTCCGTGGTGGCTTGCCCCATCGGGCCCGGTGACTCCCGCGCGATCGAGCACAAAGGTGACCCCTGCTTTATGCAGCGCAACGTCCATCATCACCTGATCAAAAGCGCGGTTGATAAAGGTTGCGTAGATGGCGACGACGGGATGAAGTCCGCCATAGGCCAAGCCTGCTGCGCTTGCAACCGCATGCTGTTCAGCAATACCCACGTCCAACACGCGCTTGGGGAATTTCTTGGCCATCTCATAAAGACCAGTCGGGCGAAGCATTGCCGCAGTGATACCCACAACCTTGTCGTTCCTGGTGGCCTCATTGACCATCGCCTCCGAAAAGACATCGGTCCACCCTTTCGCCCCTGAGGACGAGACAGATTCACCGGTTGTCGGGTCAATCTGGCCCACCGCGTGGAACTGGTCGGCTTCGTCATTGAGTGCGGGAGCGTATCCGCGACCTTTTTCGGTAATGACGTGGACGATGACCGGCTGCCGGTAGGACTTTGCCTGCTGGAACGCCCGTTCCAAATCAACCAAGTTATGGCCGTCGATAGGTCCTACATATTTGATGTCGAGGTTTGAGTAGAGCGCTTTGTTGTTGGCAAACCGGGCGACGAAGCCTCGTACCCCACCGCGGATACCGCGATACACGGCCTTCCCGATTGGACCGAAGAGGTGGAAGAACTTTTCAGAGCCTCCGCGCAGTGCCCGGTAGCTACTTTGGGTGCGCACCGTACCCAAGAATCTCGCCATGCCGCCGATGGTGGGTGCATAGGAGCGACCGTTGTCGTTTACGACGATGATGAGGTTTCGCTTGTTGTCATCGGAGATGTTGTTGAGCGCCTCCCAGGTCATTCCACCTGTCAACGCGCCATCACCCACCACGGCAACCACAAAACGATCAGAGTGTCCGTTGACCGCAAAGCCTCGAGAAATTCCATCCGCCCAACTCAACGAAGACGATGCGTGGGAGCTTTCGACAATGTCGTGTTCTGACTCCGAGCGCTGCGGGTACCCAGCGAGCCCACCTAGTTGGCGAAGCGTGGAGAAGTCTTTTCGCCCGGTGAGGAGCTTGTGCACATAAGACTGGTGACCGGTGTCCCAGACAATGGGGTCCTTCGGCGACACGAATGCGCGGTGGATGGCAATGGTCAGCTCGACGACACCCAGATTTGGGCCCAAGTGACCGCCAGAGCGCGCCACTTCTTCCACGAGGAATTCCCGAATCTCGCCCGCGAGCTCTTCGAGCTCGCTCAGGCTCAACCCGTCGAGGTCTCGAGGGTTATTGATTCGATCTAAAACTGTCACGTCGACAGCCTAGGAGGTGGGAACTGGAAAATTCCAGAACCCGCCTTAGACCAACTGACGAAGTACGTACTGGAGGATTCCACCGTTTCGGTAGTAGTCAGCTTCACCTGGGGTGTCGATGCGCACTACTGCCTCGAAAGTGATGTCCTGCTTGCCCTCGGCCGAGTGGGCGCTTGGCTTGGCGACCACGGTCACGGTCTTTGGAGTGGTGCCGGCGTTGAGTTGCTCGATTCCAGAAATCGAGAACTCTTCGGTGCCATCCAAGCCCAACGACGCAGCAGTCTGCCCTGCGGGGAACTGGAGCGGAATCACGCCCATACCAATCAGGTTGGAACGGTGAATACGCTCGAAGCTTTCCGCGATTACTGCCTTCACGCCAAGGAGCATGGTGCCCTTCGCGGCCCAGTCACGAGACGATCCCGATCCGTATTCTTTACCGGCGAGAACAACCAGAGGGGTCGATTCTGCACGGTAGTGCTCCGAGGCGTCGTAAATGAAGCTTTGTGCTCCATCTGCGGTGGTGAAGTCGCGGGTGTAGCCTCCCTCGACACCATCAAGAAGGAGGTTCTTCAACCGAATGTTGGCGAAGGTTCCACGAATCATGACCTCGTGGTTTCCACGGCGCGAGCCATAGGAGTTGAAGTCCAAACGCCCAATTCCGTGGCTGGTGAGGTACTCGCCAGCAGGGCTATCCGCACGAATCGAACCGGCAGGTGAAATGTGGTCAGTCGTGACCGAATCGCCGAGCAGTGCGAGAACGCGGGCTCCGGAAATATCACTCACAGGCTGTGGCTCAGCGCTCATACCCTCGAAGTAGGGGGGCTTGCGCACGTAGGTCGATTCGCCATCCCATTCAAAGGTGTCTCCGGTTGGGGTGGGAATTGAGCGCCAGCGCTCGTCACCGTCGAAGACAGCCGAATATTCCTTGTCAAACATGTCGGTGTCGATCGAGGTGTCGATGGTGCTTTGCACTTCAGCCGCACTTGGCCAAATGTCGCGCAGGTAGACGTCGTTTCCGTCTTGGTCGACACCCAGTGGCTGACCTTCGAAGTCGAAGTCCATGGTTCCTGCCAACGCGTAGGCGATGACTAGTGGCGGACTTGCCAGGTAGTTCATCTTCACGTCAGGGTTGATGCGGCCTTCGAAGTTACGGTTACCCGACAACACTGCGGTCACCGCGAGGTCGTTGTCGTTGATTGCCTGAGAGATCTCGTCAGCCAATGGGCCAGAGTTTCCAATACAGGTGGTGCAGCCGTAGCCGACGAGGTAGAAGCCGAGTGCTTCCAAATCGTCCATCAAGCCGGCCTTCTCGTAGTAGTCGGTGACTACTTTGGAGCCGGGGGCAAGGGTGGTCTTCACCCACGGCTTTGACTTCAGGCCCTTCTGAGCGGCGTTTCTCGCGAGCAAACCTGCCGCGAGCATGACCGAAGGGTTAGACGTGTTGGTGCAGGAGGTGATTGCAGCGATCGTGACTGCTCCGTTTTCGAGCTCGAAGCTCTGGTCGCCCATCGACACCGTCGCACTCTGCTTTTCCTTGCCGGGCTGTACGTAGCCAGGCAGGTCAGTAGCGAACTGCGACTTTGCCTTCGAAACCTCGATGCGATCCTGAGGGCGACGAGGTCCCGCAATGCTTGGCACAACAGTCGAGAGGTCGAGCTCGAGGTATTCGCTAAAGGCCGGTTCCTTCGAAGGATCGTGCCACAGGCCCTGTTCCTTGGCGTAGGACTCAACGAGGTCGATGAGTGCATCGTCGCGGCCAGTCAAGCGCAGGTAGCCTAGGGTGACGTCGTCCACGGGGAACATGGCGGCGGTAGAGCCAAACTCTGGGCTCATGTTTCCAATTGTCGCGCGGTTTGCCAAGGGCACTTCGGCTACACCGGCTCCGTAGAACTCAACGAACTTGCCGACAACGCCGTGCTGGCGAAGCATCTGAGTGATGGTCAACACCACGTCGGTTGCGGTCACACCGGTCGGGATGGAGCCGGTGAGCTTGAAGCCCACGACGCGAGGAATGAGCATCGAGACGGGCTGGCCGAGCATGGCAGCCTCCGCTTCGATTCCACCCACACCCCAACCGAGAACACCAAGACCGTTGACCATGGTGGTGTGCGAGTCGGTTCCCACACACGTGTCAGGGAATGCCTGGGTGACACCGTCTACCTCGCGGGTGTAGACCACCTTGGCGAGGTTTTCGATGTTGACCTGGTGGACAATTCCCGTTCCTGGAGGAACCACCTTGAAGTTTTCAAATGCGGTCTGGCCCCAGCGGAGGAACTGGTAGCGCTCACCGTTGCGCTCGTATTCAATTTCTACGTTGCGCTCGAGG
>CAYXEM010000070.1:0-4816 GCA_964464045.1 uncultured Microbacteriaceae bacterium
GACGGGCCAAGAGCCTGCTGAGCTTGACCCGGCAAATATTCCCTCACACGTGGCGATTGTCATGGATGGCAACGGCCGTTGGGCGAACCAGCGCGGATTAAACCGCGTTGAAGGACACAAGGCAGGCGAACAAGCGCTTCTCGACGTTGTGGCCGGTGCCATCCAGGCGGGTGTCACTCACCTGTCGGTGTATGCGTTTTCAACAGAAAACTGGAACCGTTCACCCGAGGAAGTGCGCTTTCTGATGGGCTTTAACCGCGATGTGCTTCGTCGACGACGCGACCAGCTCGATCATTGGGGTGTTCGCATTCGCTGGTCTGGCCGCACTCCAAAGCTGTGGTCGAGCGTAATTTCAGATTTGAAGGAAGCAGAAGAGCGCACCAAGTCGAATAAGGGTCTGACCTTGTCGATGTGTGTCAACTATGGCGGGCGGGCCGAGTTAGTCGACGCGGTGCGAGAAATTGCCGAAGATGTTGCCCGGGGCGCGCAAAAACCAAGCGGCGTGCGGGAATCGACAATTCAAAAGCATCTGTATGTGCCAGACGCCCCAGACGTTGACCTGTTTCTTCGCTCGTCGGGGGAGCAGCGCACGAGCAACTTCTTGCTCTGGCAGTCTGCCTACGCCGAGATGGTGTTTTTGAACACGCTGTGGCCCGATATGACCAGGGTGCAACTGTGGGAGGCAATCTCGGAGTATCAGCGTCGCCAACGCCGATTTGGCGGCGCCGTGGACGCTCCCTTGCCGACTAGCTAAAGCCTGGCCAGCTAGGCTAGGCCTTTGGTCGAGGCGATTCTCGACCTCTGGAAGGAGTGTTCGTGGCAGCCCAATCTCGGCTCGACAAAGTTATCGCGCTGGCAAAGCGTCGTGGTTTTGTCTTCCAAGCAGGAGAAATCTATGGCGGGTCTCGCTCCGCATGGGATTACGGACCTCTGGGTGCTGCCCTGAAAGAAAACATCAAGCGTCAGTGGTGGCGCTCGATGGTGCAAACCCGCGACGACGTCGTGGGCATCGATTCTTCGGTGATTTTGCCCAAGCAGGTATGGGAAGCAAGCGGACACGTTGAAGTGTTTTCTGACCCGCTGGTGGAGTGCACAAGCTGCCACAAGCGCTTCCGTGAAGACCACCTGATTGAAGAATTTGAAGAGAAGAAGGGCCGCTCGCCTGAGGGCGGAATGGCCGGCATTAACTGCCCCAACTGTGGCACCAAGGGCCAGTGGACCGAACCTCGTGCCTTTAGTGGATTGCTGAAAACCTTCCTCGGCCCCGTAGATGACGAAGCAGGCATGCACTACCTGCGCCCAGAGACTGCTCAGGGCATCTTCGTGAACTTTGCCAACGTCATGCAGGCGGCACGCATGAAACCCCCATTTGGCATCGCCCAAGTGGGAAAGAGCTTTAGAAACGAAATCACTCCCGGAAACTTCATTTTCCGCACCCGCGAGTTTGAGCAAATGGAGATGGAATTCTTCGTCGAGCCTGGGACAGACGAAGACTGGCACCAATATTGGATCGACCACCGCTACCAGTGGTACGTGGATCTTGGAATTGACCCCGAAAATTTGCGTCTGTATGAGCACCCCAAAGAGAAGCTCTCGCACTATTCCAAGCGCACCGTCGACGTCGAGTACCGCTTCGGCTTCGCCTCGGGCGAATTTGGGGAGCTCGAGGGTGTGGCAAACCGAACCGACTTTGACCTCACTACCCACTCCAAGCACTCGGGTGTGGACCTGTCCTACTTCGACCAGGCTAAAGATTCGCGCTGGACGCCCTACGTCATCGAGCCCGCAGCGGGGTTAACCAGGTCGTTGATGGCGTTCCTTGTCGATTCGTACCACGAGGACGAAGCGCCGAATTCAAAGGGTGGCACCGATGTGCGCACCGTGTTGAAGCTTGATCGACGCCTTGCCCCCATCAAGGTTGCCGTATTGCCGCTGTCTCGCGATGAGAAGCTCTCGCCGATCGCGAAAGAGCTCGCCGCAGAGCTTCGCCAGCACTGGATGGTCGATTTTGATGATGCCGGAGCTATTGGTCGCCGCTACCGCCGCCACGACGAAATCGGCACGCCTTTCGCGGTCACCGTGGACTTTGACTCGCTCGAGGACAAGGCAGTGACTGTGCGCGAGCGCGACACGATGTCCCAGGAGCGCATTTCCATCGACGAGCTACCTGGCTATCTCGCCGGACAACTCCTCGGAGCCTAAGCGCTATGACGGCTAGCGCCGCACCTGTGGCCAACCGCGCGGACAACTTGCGCATTGGCGATATTCCGCTGGCCGTTCCCGTTGTCTTGGCGCCGATGGCGGGGATTACCAACACCGCTTTTCGGCGGTTGTGCCGTGAGTTTGGTGCGGGCCTCTACGTCAGTGAAATGATCACCTCCCGCGCATTAGTTGAGCGCACGCCCAACACGATGAGGTTAATCAACCACCACGAATCAGAGTCTCTGCGCAGCATCCAGCTCTATGGGGTTGACCCGAAAACTATTGGTGAAGCGGTGACGTTGCTGGTGGCAGAAAACCGCGCCGACCACATCGATCTGAACTTTGGCTGCCCTGTTCCGAAGGTTACGAAGAAGGGTGGGGGAGCTGCCCTTCCGTGGAAGCTGGAGCTCTTTCGCGCCATCGTTGAGCGCGCGGTTAAGGCTGCGGGGGATGTTCCTGTCACCGTCAAGATGCGAAAAGGGATCGACTCTGATCACTTGACCTATTTGGAGGCGGGGCGAGCAGCAGAGGGCGCTGGGGTATCGGCTGTCGCCCTTCACGGGCGAACCGCCGACCAGTTCTATTCCGGCCACGCGGACTGGGATGCCATTGGCACCTTGAAGCAGACGATTAGCTCCATTCCGGTGCTCGGAAACGGCGATATTTGGTCGGCCGAGGATGCGTTGAACATGATGGCTCAAAGCGATTGTGACGGCGTGGTCGTGGGGCGTGGCTGTTTGGGGCGCCCGTGGCTCTTTGGCGATCTGGCAGCAGCCTTTAGAGGCGAAGACACCCGGCACCGTCCAGGCCTGGCGCAGGTAGCCCATGCGTTTAGGCGTCACGCCGAATTGCTCGTCGAGTTTTTTGAAGGCGATGAGGCAAGAGCCTGCCGCGACATTAGAAAACACGTCGCCTGGTACTTCAAGGGCTATCCCATCGGAGGAGACGTCCGGGCAAAGCTTGCTGCTGTGGAGAGCCTCGGGCAGATGGATGATCTCCTCGGCACACTCGATCCCGAGGAGGGCTACCCCGGAGACGGGGCAGAGGGTCCGCGCGGACGGGCGGGCTCGCCTAAGCGCACGGCACTTCCGGAGAATTGGTTGGATTCGAAAGATCTCAGCGACAATCAGAAGGTGAACTTGTTGGACGCAGAACTTGATACGAGCGGGGGATAGCGTGAACCCAATCGAATACTCAACGTTCGACCGTGAGCGTTTTGTCGATGATGGCCACCGCTCCAACCGCGGTGATTTCCAACGAGACCGTGGGCGAATCATTCACTCGTCTGGTTTTAGGCGCCTTGCCCAAAAAACTCAGGTCTTAAGCCCCACCGCGGGTGTTGATTTTGCAAGAAATCGTCTGACCCACTCCCTGGAAGTTGCCCAGGTGGGTCGAGAAATTGGGCTTTCTCTGGGGCTAGATCCCGACATCGTGGACGCGGCGTGTCTTGCCCACGACCTGGGGCACCCACCCTTTGGCCACAACGGTGAGTCTGCGGTGGCGGCGTGGGCAACGCCCTGGGGCGGTTTTGAAGGGAACGCTCAAACATTTCGTGCGCTCACACGGCTTGAGCCAAAACTCTTTGACCGCGACGGTAACCCCAGGGGTCTAAACCTCACCCGCGCAAGCCTCGATGCTTCCACCAAATACCCCTGGTTCTTCGACACCGCGGTCGTCGAGGGTGAAACGAGGCTGAAGTTCGGCGTCTACGACGACGACCGCGAGGTCTTTGAATGGTTGCGTCAGGGTATGCCAGAGCGTGAAGTTAGCGTCGAAGGACAGGTGATGGACCTGGCCGATGACATCGCCTACTCCGTCCACGACTTTGAAGACGCGATCGTGGGGGGCTATATCCGCCCCGAAGAGCTTTTTGGCGACCAGGGCAAAGACAACGTGATGGCCTCGAGCGTCAGTTGGGCGGGAGAAAGCCTCGATAGCGACCAAATCGAGCAGGCCTATCGCCGCTTGAGTGCGATGGAGACGTGGCCAGAGCGTTTTGATAGCTCCCGCATGGCTTTTTCCCAGCTCAAAAACTTCACCAGTGCGGCTATTGGTCGCTTCGCCTCGAGTGTGTCCACCACGTCACGCGAGGTGGATTCTGCGTTGCCCGAGCGTTACCAAAGGGCACTGAATGTGCCCGGGGAGACGCGGGCTGAAATTGCCTTGCTCAAGGGCATTGTGGCCAATGCGGTGATGAGTCACGAAACGAGGCAGCCCATCTATCGCCATCAGCGGGAGCTGCTGACTGAACTGCTCGATGCCCTGTGGGCATCGGGAGATCAACACCTCGATTCGGTGTTCGCGACAGACCTCAAGAAGGCCAAGACGGAGAACCAACAGCGTCGAGTGATTGTTGACCAGGTGGCCGCACTCACCGATCAAGCAGCGATTGTCTTGCACGAGCGAGTCACCGGGGGATAACCGGGAGCCTCTGTGGGCGGGCAGAACTAGACTGGCCTGGTGGCTGGACGAATCAGGCGCACCGACATCGACGAGGTGCGCCAGCGCGTAAACATCGCCGACGTGGTCGGCGAATATGTCACGCTCAAACAGGCCGGTGTGGGCTCCATGAAGGGCCTGTGTCCCTTCCACGATGAGAAGAGCCCGAGCTTTC
>CAYXEM010000071.1:0-4634 GCA_964464045.1 uncultured Microbacteriaceae bacterium
CACAAACCGCCATTCGGACCAACCAGAGTGTTGCCGGGTCCGGAGGATTCGCGATTTTGCGCACACCCGGTCAAATCACCCTGCAAACCATGACCTCCACGTCGACATCAGGGCTGGATCTCAGCGTATTGAGCACATCGCTTCGCCAAGCAGTCGTGCAAGCACCCGAATCCCTCCACCACCAATCAGTGGGCTTAAACGTGGATGGCCAGGTTGTTCCGGCGGTGGTAACTGCTTCGGTGATTCAAGTTCCCACCGCCGGTCAGTATGAGCTGTATCTGATTTATGACCTATCCGATGTTCAGGCGACCCTGACCCTGGTTCAACAAACTCTGATCGCGGGCTCACTGCTGCTGGTGTTGACCATCTCGTTAGTGACCTGGCTGGTAGTCCGCCTCGCTATTCGACCGGTGAAGGTTGCGGCAAATACTGCCGAGCGCTTATCGCAGGGCTACCTCGAGGAGCGCATCGAGGAGGGCGGTGAAGATGTCATCGCGGTGCTGGCTCGTTCGTTTAACAAGATGGCCGACAGCATGCAGGGCCAAATTGTGCGCCTGGCGCGTTTGTCCAAACTCCAGCAACGCTTCGTCTCCGATGTCTCCCATGAGCTGCGCACACCGCTCACCACTATTCGCCTCGCGGCCAATGTGTTGAGCCAAAAGCGAGACCAGCTCGATCCAGAATCGGCCCGCTCACTGGAGCTATTGGAAACCCAGATCGAGCGCTTCGAAGTCATGCTCACAGATCTGCTGGAAATGAGCCGCTACGACGCGGGTGCGGTGGAGATTGACCGCGACGAGGTGAACGTGGTGGAGCTCGTTCAAGACTGTTTGGATCAACTTGCCCCGCTCGCAGAACAAAAAGGCTCACTGCTTCTTCTTGAAGTCCTTGGCGGATATGGGGACGTCGATGCTGACGCGAGGCGCCTACGTCGCATCGTGTTGAACTTTGTGGGTAACGCCATCGACCACGGTGAGTCAAAGCCGATTGTGGCGTTTGTGGACTCTAACGAACACTGCGTGGCCATTGCGATTCGCGACTGGGGCGTGGGGATGAGCGAGCAAGAAGCATCCCGCGTTTTTGATCGCTTCTGGCGGGCAGACCCCTCGCGCCAGCGCACCACGGGGGGAACGGGACTAGGCCTGGCCATTGCGCAAGAAGACGCCTTGGTCCACGGCGGAAAAATTGACGTCTGGAGCGAGCAAGGCGCTGGAACCTGCTTCCGGGTGACCTTGCCGCGGGCTGAGGGCGGATCAATCGAACACTCGCCGCTTGGTCTCCCACCAGAAACTGATTTGGTCGATGCAACAGGTGCATTTGTGGAACCAGAGACCCCCGAGGTGGCAACGACATGATGAAGCGCATTCTCGGGATGTCCCTCGCTCTGGTGATGTCAGGGTGCACCCAACTGCCCACCACGGGCGATGTCGAATCGGTGGACCCTGCCTCGGTGATCAGTACCTCCGCTGTGGACTTCCTGGCCCCAGGCCCCTCTGCGGGAGCAAGCCCCGAAGAGATCATTGAGGGATTCGTGGCTGCGGGAACTGCCGCGCAAAACAACTACCGCGTCGCCCGCTCGTACCTCGATGAGGTGCACCGCGACGAGTGGAACCCCAGCCAAAGTGTGCTCATCTCGAGTGGTGAGCCCACACTTACCGATCAAGGCGACGGCTCGTGGGTGTATTCGATTCCGGTGGTCGCCAGTGTTGACGAAGCTGGCCGCTACGAAACCCTCACCCGCGAAACCAGTCAAGACCTGCTCTTTGTCGTCAGTGAGATAGAAGGCGAATGGCGCATCAGCGATGCCCCCGATGGTGTGGTCTTGGGCGAGCTGGCGTTTAGGGAAGCGTATGAGTCGGTGCGCTTGTATTACTACTCCTCTGACTACCGGGAACTAGTGCCTGACATGCGTTGGTTTGCCTCCCGCGGTGACGTGCTCACCAAGGTGGTTCGAGGACTCTTAGAGCCCCCTACCTACTGGCTAAACCAGGGGGCAACAGTGTCGGCGTTCCCCTCTGGCATCCAACTCGTGCTCTCACCTGTTCCCGTCGTGGAGGGTCAAGCACGCGTGGACCTGAGTGAGAGTGTTCTCGATCTCAGCGACACTCAAAAGACCAGGATGCTCTGGCAGCTCACCACCACACTGACCCAGATTTCTGACGTGTCGGATGTCGCCATCACGGTGAACCAAACCCCCATTTCAATTCCGGTGACCGACGAGACCCAGCCGACGTTGACGACGGGTCGAGACCCTAGGCCCCTGGTGATTCGTGGCCGCGACTTTGGCTATGTTCAAGCCGGCCGCATCGAGAGCATTGAGGGTGTTGAAGCGGGAATCGCGGGTCTTCGTCCCGACAAGGTCTTCTACTCGGCGGTCTATAACCGCGCGGCGGTAGTCGGCGAGGGTGGACTCTGGAGGGTCACCGTGGACGGCGCCTCCGAGCAGCCGCTTGATGTCCGCTCAAACTTGGTGCGCCCGGTAATTGATTCCTGCGGGTACACCTGGTCGATTGCGGACGCCTCGGACGATGACGCCATCAAGGTGTTCCCGGTAGTCGTCGGGGACCCAGAGCTTGATTTCATCCCGCTGTCGCTGGAGCTTCCTCAAGGTTCCAAAGTGGTGTCGTTTGAACTCGCCCGCGACAACACAAGGATGTTGTTACTGGTGCAAGCAGGCGAGAGTGTGAGGGTGTTGCTCACCGCAATTCAGCGCTCAGGCACCTGTGAGCCCGTCGGTATCGGAGAGTTCATGGAACTCACCCCGATGACCGGTCAGGCAGTAGACGCTGCCTTCGTCGACGAATCACAGGTTGCCGTGGTGGCGCGTCAAGACCAGGTCGGTGAAGTGGTCATCCAAGACGTTTCTGGCCGTGCTTTCAATGCGGGTCGCCCCTCGGCCCCAGTCACCCTTGTGGGGGGAGTGGGAGGGGTACCTGGTCTTCGCCTGATCAATGCGCAGGGACAAATCCTGCAACCTCGAGGAAACGGCTGGCAAGACACGGGTGAGCGCGCCAACGTGCTCGTCACCCAGCGGTAGTCCACATTTCTATTCGGGCGTCGTTTTCCACGAATGAGGCCTCCGCGCACCTGCGTGTTTGGGCTCCTTGGCTAGATGGCGGCTATGACATCACTCATGGAGGCAGCCCGAGATACGCTGCAGTTTCTGCTTCCCAGGCAGTGTGCGGGGTGCGGTGTCGACGACGCCGCATTGTGTGTTGCGTGCACTCACGCGTTATCGAATAGATCCCACCTGGTCCAACTCGCGATTGCGCGCCATCTCTTCCAGTGTCCAGTGGTGGCGGTGAGTGACTATAACCCTCGTGCGAGGGCGATAGTCACTGCCTTTAAAGACAAGGGGATGCATCCGCTTGCCTCACCACTTGCGACCGCGATGGCAGATGCCTGGTCGCGTTATGGGGTGTCGAAGGGTACGCCCGTATTGGTCATCCCGGTTCCCTCGGCGCGTGGGGGAAAGATCCGCCGCGGGTATGAACCCACCTGGCTACTTGCCTGCGAGCTGGCACAGCGAATTCCACTCGCTCGTTCGGCTAAGGCCCTCCAACGCACTGGGAAGTGGGGAGGCAGACAACGCAAGACACTGCGCCGACGCGAGCGACTAATTACCACACCCCGTTACCTGAGTCGCTATGACGTGAGGGGATACTCGGTTGTGATTGTCGATGACGTGGTGACTACGGGAGCGTCTCTCGAAGCAGCAGCGCGTGCTCTTAGGGATGCAGGCGCCGAGGTTCTCGGTGCGATTGTGGTGGCGAGTGCGGCCAGGGAGAGCAGACCCTCCCCCGAAGCTGAGAATTGTGGTGACACTGCTTTGGCAACCCGGCTACGCTTGAGACCATCACAGGCCGATAGCTGAGGAGGCCAATCATGGACATCACTCTTGTTTCCCACGACGTGTCTCTCCCGGATCGATTCCGCGACTACGTCAACGAAAAGTCAGATCGAGTCGTTGCACTCGCCGAGCGAGCGATGACCTTCCAGGTGAAGGTGTCTCGTGAGAATTCGTCGCGGGGTGGACCTTCCGAAGACATCGTCGAGCTCACCGTGATCGGCAAGGGCCCGGTTATCCGAGCAGAAGCTCGTCACGCCGACAAGTACGCCGCCTTTGACGAAGCTGTTGACCATCTAGTGCGCCGCCTTCGTCGCGCCAAGGACAAGCGAAGCCCCCACCACGGTGCCCACCGGGCCAAGTCGATGGGCGAAGTAAGTGCTGAAGCCTTTGCCGACATTGACGTGACTCCGGCAAGCTCAGAGGTTCTTCGCCGTGTAGAAACCGGCAGTATCCCGGTCGTCAGCGAAGAAGACCTCGCCGAAATGGACGAAGCAGAATCTCCCGTAGTGATTCGTCGCAAGGTGTTCCCCGCCGCGACGATGAGTGCGGACGATGCAGTCGACCAAATGGAGCTTGTCGGACACGACTTCTACCTCTACATCGATAGCGATTCGAACCGTGCCAGCGTGGTTTACCGCCGCAAGGGGTGGCAGTACGGCGTGATCGCACTCGAAGAGAGCTAAGTCAGGCTTGGTAGCATTGCCGTTTGGGGCGAAATCGCCCGAACATGATGGGGCGAGGTAAGTTTCGTGGCAAACGTTTTTGAGCGCGTTCTTCGCGTAGG
>CAYXEM010000072.1:0-4578 GCA_964464045.1 uncultured Microbacteriaceae bacterium
TCAACGGCGCGGTGATCGGCAGACAGTGTCACTGTCATCACCTGTGCCACCTGGAGCTCACCGTCAACGGCGACTGCCTTTTCTCGAGCAGCGCCGACGGCCAGGATTCCTGACTGTGGTGGGTTCAAAATCGCCGAGAACTCTTCGGTGCCAAACATTCCGAGGTTGGTGACAGCGAACGAGCCGCCCTCAATCTCTTCTTGCTTAATGGTGCCCCCACGAGCCTTCTCGGCCATGGTGCGAATCTGGGTGTTGATCTCCGGGATCGAGAGTTGGTCTACTCCTCGGATGACCGGGGTGTACAAACCGCCCTCAGTTGCGACCGCAACAGAGATGTCTGCGTGGTCGAACTGGCGCATTGCCTTATCCGTCCAGATCACGTTGGCGCCTGGAACCTTGATGAGGGCGTGGGCAACAGCCTTGACCACCCAGTCGTTGACCGAAGTCTTGATACCAAGACCCTCGTTCACCTGAGCACGAGCTTCGAGGAGTTTGTCCACGACACAATCTGCCTTGAGGTAGAAGTGCGGCACGGTCGACTTCGACTCGGTGAGGCGATGCGCAATGGCCTTTCGCATGCTGGAGTGTGGGATTTCGCTAAATCGACTCGCCGAGTGTGGTGCAGCAGCTGCTGCCGGAGCCGCTTTCGCAGCTCCACCCGAGGCGACAAACGCGTCATAGTCTTTTCGCACGATTCGACCGTGGGGTCCAGAGCCTGGAACCAACGCAAGGTCGATGCCGGCCTCGCGGGCGAGCTTTCGCACAATCGGACTTGCAAAAACTCGCTCTCCTGCAGCTCGTGCAGGAGCAGATTCTGCCGCGGCAGCCGCGGCAGGCTCTACGGGAGTGGCAGGAGCTTCGGTTACCGGTGCTTCAGGCGCAGGTTCTTCCTCTGCAACAGCTCCCCCGGCATCAGCTAGCGCCTTCTCGATATCAGCGTCGGAGTCACCTGCTGCTGCAAATACAGCAATGGGCTCACCGACTTCCACCATTTTTCCTGCGGCCTGAACGAGGCGGGCAACAGTTCCCGCCTCTTCGGCCTGGTACTCGACAGCTGCTTTATCGGTTTCGATCTCAGCGAGCACGTCGCCGACGGCGACTTCGTCGCCTTCTTTCACGGACCAATGAGAAATCACTCCCTCAGTGGCACCGGCCAGAACCTCTGGCATGCGAATCACGATGGCCATTAGAGCGCTCCCTTGTTTCGCATGACGCGGTTGAGGCCCTCAACGACTTCTTCGGTGCGAGCAATTGCTGCCCGCTCCAAAACCTTCGAGATGCTGGGAGAGGCTTCAGAACCGGTGACCCGCTCGACGGGCTGGTCGAGGTAGTCAAAGAAACGGCGCTGAATTTCATCAGCCAGCCATCCCCCATAAGAGGTTCCCTGAGCACCTTGCTCAACAATGAGTACGTTGTTGGTTTTTTGGATACTGGCACCGAGCGTGTCCCAGTCGACGCTTGCGCGGTCGAGGAAGCGAAGGTCGACCAGGTCGGCACTAATTCCCGTCTGCGCGATTGCTTCCTTTGCGTGGTTCACCATGGAGAGGTACGAGATCACCGTCATTTCGGTTCCCTCATTCACCAGGGCAGCTTTACCGAAGGGGATGAAGTAGTCCATGTCGGACTCTGGAATCTCGCCCTTGCTGGCATACAGATCGACGTGTTCGATCATGACCACAGGGTCGTTGAGCGTGAGAGCCGTGTTCATTAGCCCGATGTAGTCATAGGGGTTTGACGCGGCCATGATGCGCCAGCCCGGAGCGGTCGCAAAGATACCCGCAGGGTCCATGAGGTGCTGGGATCCATATCCAGATCCCATTGCGACCTTGGTACGAAGAACAACTGGAACGTCTGCTTCTCCACCAAACATGTGGCGAGCCTTACCGATCTGGTTGAACACCTGGTCAGCGGCCACCCACATGAAGTCGGGGTACATGAACTCCACGACAGGGCGGTAGCGGCCATCGAGCGCCATTCCACCGGCCAACCCGGTAAATGCGTTTTCAGAGATGGGGGTTCCCAGCACCCGGTCGGGGTACTTAGCGCTCAGGCCCTTGGTAGCACCATTTGTTCCACCATTTAGACGGTGGATGTCTTCGCCGAGGATGATGATGCGCTCATCGGATTCCATCCGACGGTCCATCACACCCGCTACGGCGTCAACAAACTTCACCTCAGTCAGTGCACCTGAATACTCGGAGCGCTCCTGAGTGCGTACTCCGCCTAGTTCGGAAAGATCTCCGCGGAGGCCCACATCCACGAACCCTGGCTCTGGCCAGAGGCTTGGCTTAATACGGCGCACTCCCGCCTTTGCGTCTGGGTCTTGCTCAACGAGTTCGTTGGTCGCAAGTTCCATCGCAGCCAGTGCTTGGGCGCGAACAGACTCGACGCCTTCCTCGCTAATCAATCCGCGACGAATCATCTCGCTTGCAACCTTGGTCAGCGGATCGCGTGAGCGCCAGTGTTCTTCTTCTTCCTTGGTGCGGTAGCCAAAGGCAGATCCGGGGAAGGGTCCGTTTTGGTGGAAGAAGCGGTAGACCTCTGCTTCAAGCACGACCGGGCCGCCACCGTTTCGGGCAATGTCTTCGGCCTGCTGCATCGCAAGGTAAACAGCCAAGGGGTCCATTCCGTCCACTCGGAAGCTTGGGATTCCAAAGCCCACACCGCGGCCAGACAAACGGCTCTCCCGTGTTGCTTCCTCCACGGTGGTGGATACGGCATAGCGGTTGTTCTCCATGAAGAAGACCAAAGGAATATCCCACGCTGAGGTCAGGTTGAGGCTTTCCAAGACCGAACCGATGTTGACTGCTCCGTCACCGAAGTAGGTCACGGTGATGTCTTGGGTACCTGCGCGCTTTTGTGACCACGCGTTTCCGGCGGCGAGAGGAACGCCTCCACCGACGATGGCGTTAGTGCCGAGACATCCTGCCTCGTGCCATTGAAGGTGCATCGAACCACCACGGCCCTTACAGAAGCCTTGGGCAAGACCGAGGATCTCGGCAAGAGTGCGCTGGAGGAGAGTCTGAATGTCCGTGCTAACAAGGGCGTCGAGGTTTAAACCATCCTGGGCGACATAGCTCAGGGCCTTAGCGAGGAACTGGTGGTGGCCACGGTGAGATCCGTTGACCGCGTCTCCAGGACGAGCGCCCACGAGTGAACCGACTGCGCCACCTTCTTGACCGACAGAGGAGTGTGCGGGCCCGTGGACGAGAGACTCTCCCGCAAGCTGCAGCACGGCTTCTTCGAAGGCGCGGATGAGGTGGAGCTGGCCGAGCATGGTGGCCAGAAGTTTCGGGTCAGCAGCATCCCAGTCCTCGGTGGTGGTGGATACTTCCGTCCACTGGGCGAGGGGAATCAGGGGGGTTTCAGTCGCCACGGGGCTACCTTTCTCTGCACTGAGCGGTGTCAATGAAAAGACACGTTACACCAGATTGCATACAATGTCACGAAAATATTGGCGATTGTTCTCGATATCTCGCCTGTTATAGGGTTATATGTATCCAATAGGCACTGCAAAGGAGCACGTGATGGCATTACCCGGACTTCGCGGAACCGAACATATTGGCTTCACAGTGCCCGACTTGGATGAAGCAGAACGATTCTTCGTCGACGTCATTGGCTGCGAGAAGGTCTACAGCCTCGGCCCCTTCATCAAGGACGAAGACGACTGGATGACGAGCCAACTCAACGTCCACCCCCGAGCAGTGATGCGCGAGCTTCGCTTCTTCCGCTGCAAAAACGGGCCCAACTTTGAAATCTTCCAGTGGGAAACGCCAGAGGGCCAAAACCCCCAACCCAAGAACTCTGACATCGGCGGCCACCACCTCGCGTTCTACGTCGACGACTTCGATGCTGCCCTCGACTACCTAAAGCAACAGCCAGGAGTAACAATCTTGGGCGAACCGGTCTCAAGCCAAAACGCAAGCTTTGGGCAGCGATGGATCTACTTCCTCACCCCGTGGGGCATGCAGTGTGAGATCGTGAGCTTCCCCAACGGCAAGGCCTACGAGAAAGACTCCGAGGTCATCCTCTGGCACCCCGCAAAGCCAGCAGAATAGAAGCCATGTCCTCTACTGACTCCCCCACCAAACACGGCAGCGCCGCGGTTGCGATCGCCGATGGTCTGCGTCTAGCCATCCTGCACGGGGACTACGCACCTGGTGAGCGAATCGTCCAAGACCAACTCGCCCAGAAATATGGCGGATCGAGGATCCCCGTGCGCGAAGCACTCCGCGCCTTGGAAGCAGAGGGCCTAGTGCGCCTTGTCGCAAACACCGGAGCGTGGGTGGCAAGCCTCACCATGGCGGAGTGCTCTGAGGTGTATCAAACCCGTGAGCGACTAGAGCCCTTGCTTCTTCGCTACAGCGCCGAAACCCTCACCGGTGAAAAGCTCGACGAGCTCGAGCACCTCGCGAGCCTGATGGAAGCCTCATCCGACATCGAGCAGTTTTTGGAGCTCGATCGAAACTTCCACCTGCAGATGTATCAAGGCGCATCAACTCTGATGCTCCAGGAACTCGTCACCAGGTTGTGGAATACCACCCAGCCCTACCGACGTGCCTATACAACGCTGGTGGG
>CAYXEM010000073.1:0-4543 GCA_964464045.1 uncultured Microbacteriaceae bacterium
CGCGATGGACCGTCCCGTCCAGGATGCCATCATCCACAAGGTCACCATCTCTGAGGCCTAGTGGCTGACTCCCACAGCGCAGACGACTACTGCTATCGCCACCCGAAGCGGGTGAGCTATGTGCTGTGTCAGCGCTGTGGGAAAACCATTTGTGGTGATTGCCAAATTCCTGCCGCAGTAGGGGTTCATTGCCCGGACTGTGCGAAAGAAGCCAGGAGGAACCAGCCCACGATCAGGCGCACCCAGCGTGACTCCGCACCAGTGACTTTTGGGTTACTGGGAGTCATGGCCGTGGTCTATCTCGGCCAGTTGGTGACTGGTGGTGCGCTGACTAATGCTCTTTTGTATTGGCCGCCACTGACGGTGGTGGAGCCGTGGCGGATGGTCACCAGCCTCTTTGTGCACTCGGAGAGCTCGTTTTTCCATATTCTCTTCAACGGCTACTCGCTGTTTGTGCTCGGCACCCTGCTCGAGCGACTCTTAGGCTCGTCACGGTTCTTCTGGCTGTTTATGGTTTCCGGATTGGGCGGTTCAACGGCAGTCTTGTGGCTCGCCCCAGGATCGGCCGTGGTGGGGGCTTCAGGGGCCATTTTTGGCCTGTTTGGAGCCCTTCTGGTGATCCAGCGAAGCTTCGGAGTGACCAACCCTCAGCTGATGATTGTGCTCGGGATCAACTTGGTGATGGGCTTCGTGGTGCCCGGTATTTCGTGGCAAGCTCACGTGGGCGGTCTACTCACCGGTCTGATGATTGCGTGGGGGCTTGTCAAAGCGCGCGAATCGCACCAAAAGGCGGGAACGGTAGGCATTTTCGCCCTGGTCATTGGCGTGATTGCCGTAGCAACAATCGCCCGATTCGTTCTCGGCTAGCGGGAAAAGTTATCCACACCCCATAAAACGATGGGGATAAATGACAGCGGTGTAATTACTTCCAGCGGGTGGTCATCAAGAATCCGGCGAACATAACGCCAAATCCCACGGCGATATTCCACGGACCAAGTGGTGGAACGGGCCAGCCGGTACCCGAGATGTAGTAAGTGAGGATCCAGACCAAACCAAGGATCATCAAACCGAACATGATCGGCTTGAACCACACAGGGTTCTTATCGTCGTTGTCGAAGTCAACGTTGGATTGTGCTCCGCGTCCGCTATTTGCCATGCGCACAAGTTTAGAGCACCCAGCCTGTGCCGATATCGTTAAGGGGTTCCTAGCCTTATTCGCATAGAAGAGCCCGATGACCCACATTCTTGTTGTCGATAACTACGACAGCTTCGTCTACACCCTCAATGGGTACCTCCACCAGCTGGGGGCCACCACCGATGTGGTGCGAAATGACGACGTCAGCGAGGATGACCTTCCCGAGCTACTCGCCCGCTACGACGGCGTTCTTCTCTCCCCTGGCCCTGGCTCACCAGACGAAGCAGGGGTCTCTATCCCGGTGGTGCACGAAGCGCTTCGTCAAAATAAGCCGCTGCTCGGAGTGTGTCTCGGCCACCAAGCAATTGCTGAAGCCCTCGGTGCCACCGTGTCTCACGCAGAAGAGCTCATGCACGGCAAGACCTCGCAGGTAACCCACGATAACTCCACCCTGTTCAAGGGTGTTCCAGAAAACTTCCGCGCCACCAGGTATCACAGCCTCGCGGTGGTCGATGGAACAGTCCCTGAAGACCTCACGGTGACCGCTCGTACCGACGGTGGAGTGATCATGGGGCTATGTCACAAAGAAGCACCCGTGTATGGCGTCCAGTTCCACCCCGAATCAGTTGTCACTGAGGGTGGCTACACGATGATCGCCAACTGGCTCGAGCTCACCGGCCTCAGCGGTGCAGCAGAGGTCGCACGAGGCCTGAGCCCCCGCGTTTCTGCCTAAGTTACTCGGCGGGGGTTTCAATCGGCTGCGCCGGGTCAATGGCGGCACAGTAGCGAAGCACAATCTCTGAGCGCTGCGGGTTTTCACCAGGCGCCAACGACTGGGCTTGGACGGTTTGGCCCAAGCAGGTGAGGTCTGGATCAAGACGCACGGTCAACTGAACAAGTGGCCCACTCAGTAGCGGGTTAGCTTCCCCGATGCTCAGGCCAGTGACGTCTGGCACCAGCACCATTCCGTTGGACACGGTTAGGGTAATCACATCACCCGCACCAGCTTTTTCGCCGGGCGCAGGGCTCATCGCCATGACGGTGCCCTCGGGGAGGCTGGGCGAATAGTCCGTCTCGGCCGCACCGACACTCAAGCCGGTTTGTTCCAGCTTGGCGGTGGCATCCTCAAGGGTCTGGTTAATGACGTCAGGAATGACAATTTGACTTGCCCCCGCAGAGACATAGACGCGCACGCGCTCGCCGAGTGCCACGCGAACACCAGTTCCTGGTTCGGTGCGAATGACAAAACCTTCATCGAATTCGCCGCTGACTTCTTCAATCACCATGGTTTCCAGCCCCAGGGCGTCAATGGTGTTTCTGGCGACTTCTTCGGATTGACCCACGAGGTCTGGCACCATGGGCGCGCTCGCCGTGGACACGGTGGTGGGGTTCAAGGTGAACAGCCAAATGGTGATCGCTACCAACATCGACACGGCCAACACCGAACCCAGGGCAATGGCCAGGCGCGGAACACTTCGCTCTTGCACGCCTGATCCCACAAGTGGGAGAGAAAACTCGACCGCGGGCTCTTCGCTTGATTCCCACTTAGGTTGGGGGATGCTCGCGGTGACCACGGGGGGTTCAACGGGGGGGCGCTGGGTCAACAGTGTTGCCTTGGGCCGCTCAATTGGTTCTTCTTCAACCGTGCCGGGTTCAGGCAACGCGAGGAGAGCGTCTCTCACCTCGGTTGCTGACTGGAAGCGCTGAGCGGGGTCCTTTTCCATCAATCGGTGAACGATCCGGGCGGTTCCCGAGGAGACCTTTGCGTTTTGGAGGCGCACGGGAGGTACTTCGTCGTTGATGTGTTGGTAGGCCACGGCAACCGCAGAGTCAGCCGTGAAGGGTGGGCGTCCGGCGAGCATTTCGTAGAGCATGACGCCCAGCGAATACAGGTCAGAGCGGGCGTCTGCATCTTCACCCTGGGCTTGCTCGGGAGAGATGTAGAGCGCGGTGCCAAGAATCGAAGTAGCTTCTGCCGCATTTTGGGTGGCATCAGCAATCGCCCGAGCGATACCAAAATCCATCACCTTCACGCCACCGTTTTTGGTGAGCATGACGTTGGCGGGCTTGATGTCGCGGTGAATGATGCCGGCCTGGTGGGAGACCTCGAGGGCGTTGAGGACACCGTCGGCAATTCCCAAAGCAGCTGCTTCGTCCAAAATTCCGCGGTGAATGATGTCGGAGAGCAAACGGCCATCCACGTGTTCCATCACGATGTAGGGAGTGGTGGAGCCGGTGGGCACATCAACATCGTCAGCGTCGAGCTCATCGCCCGCGTCAAAGACGCGAACAATCGTGGGGTGGGCCATCTTTGATGCGGCCATTGCTTCGTTGCGGAAGCGCGTCCTGGACGAGGGGTCACTTGACAGCGTGGACTTCAGTACTTTGATGGCCACATCACGGCCCAAACGGCCGTCTAGTCCCCGATAGACATCGGCCATGCCTCCACGGCCAATGAGCTCTTGAACTTCGTAGCGACCGTTGAGGAGGCGACCGGTCCACGGACCCCGTGTCGGGTTACTCACGTCGACTTTCTCCTCGCTTTGCCGGCCACCCAGAGATGACCAGGCGTGCTCGCCATTCTACTTATTTAGGGGGTGACGGTTTCGTCGACAGGTTCCTCGATGGCGACTGTCATCACGGCTGACTTCGGGGTGTTAATCGACGTACAGGTCACCACGTAGCTGGCGCGGAATTCTCCTGCTGCACCAAGGGTGATCGATGCAGAGGTCGAACCAGCCGGAAGCGCAGCGTCGTCTTCGTCGTTTAGAGTTCCGCCGACGATTTCCAGCAGGTAGTTCGTCACGGGGAAGCCGCTCGGGCACTGGGCGTAGGCCGGCCAACTAATCGTGATGTCATCACCGGGTGCGTAAGGACCTTCGGCGGGAGTAATCGCCAGTGCTGATGGTGCGGGCGGGCTTGGAATGGGAGCGTAGAAATACACCGCAATCAAGGTGTTATCCGCAACAGTCCCTGTCGGATTCACCCGGTAGGCAACACCTACCTTGTCCTTGGAAGGAGCAATGTTTCCGGTGATGGCATCAAGGCGAAGCCCCTTGGCCAAGAGCAACTCAGTCACCTGGGCTTCGGTTTTTCCGACAATCTCCGACTCAGGAACCGTCACCGTGACAATCTCAGGTTCTGGCTCCGGCTCTGGTGCAGCAGGCTCCTCAACGACCGGATCGTCGACCGGCGCCGGGTCCTCGGTGGTGGGCTCATCCACCACCACAGGCTCTTCTACCGTGGGTGTGGTGTCGGCGGGCTCAAGTTGAGCGTTGATCAGCGCAATGGAGCCGATAACCAACGCAATTAACGTCACACCACCGGCAATGGCCATCACCCAAATCTTGCGAGGGATTCCCTGGTCCACCACGGGGATGGGTTGGGTGTTCTTTGGCCCTGAACCGG
>CAYXEM010000074.1:0-4516 GCA_964464045.1 uncultured Microbacteriaceae bacterium
GGCTGGTCTTGCCACGCAAATTTCAGACCAAATCATCCACGGCGCCTTCGTTCCCGCCGAATACTTCAGCTACTTCACGATCCAAACCTCACTGGCCAACTTGGTGGCTTTGATTGCGAGCGGACTTTTTGCCCTTCAATCGGCAAGAGACACGAGGACTCTGGCTCTGGTACGCCAATCACTCTTTGCCTATGCAATCGTCACGGGGCTTGTCTATAACTTGCTGCTTCGAGGGCTCCCGGAAGAACCCGGCGCATTTGTCTCCGAATTCACCTTCCCCAACGAGATCATGCACGTGGTGATGCCGATCTACTTCGCCGTGGAATGGTTGATTAACCCGTATCGCCCGAAGCTGCCCAACTGGTCAATTCTTGTGGGGGTTGTCTATCCCGTCCTGTGGGCAATCGGAGCTCTCGTACGAGGCCATTTTGCAGGCTGGTACCCCTACGACTTCCTCGACCCGGCAGGCCCCACGGGTTGGGCTGGAGTGTGGCTCCACATTGGAGCCATTGCGGCATTGATTATCGCGTTGATGAGTGTCGCCCTCACCTCAAACAGGCTCTGGGCGAGATTGCAACGAGGCTAGGCCTCGCTGTTCGGGTTTCTGGCCTCGAGCGCTGAAATGAGCAAGTTGCCCAGTGCAACTTCTTGCATGGTGCCCTCGATAGCCGTTGCTTCCTCATCGCCATCGAGCGCTCGCAGGGCAAGACCTGATTTCTGATCGATGAGCTCGGCGATGCGCTGATCGATTGTTTGAGCCGCGAGGATGCGCCACGCCGTAACCGGCATTTCCTGACCGATGCGGTGAACACGGTCGATTGCTTGGGTTTGCTCGGCGCTTGTCCAGCTGAGCTCTGCCAATACAACGTTTGACGCAGCCTGCAAGTTCACGCCGACCCCTGCCGCAGTAAGAGAACAGACGATGACGCCCACGTCTGGATCATTGGTGAACTTGTCGATTGCGTCTTGGCGCGCTTGAGCGCTCTGGTCGCCTCGAATCTGGGTGGGCTGGAAGCCCTTCTCGACGAAGTGCGCGTAAGCAGCGTCGAGAACATCGATGTGCTTAGCGAAGAACACAACTTTGCCGACATTTCGAGCAAGCTGCGCGGTGTAGTCGGCAGCCATGAGGGCCTTTGCGGTACCAATACGGCGCACCAGGGAGAACACGTTTTCACCCGTGTTGTCCTGCTTCGACTCTTCAATTTCAGAGTGGCACACCAAACGCACCAAATCATCGTCAATTCCGTCAACCGGTGTGCCCCTCGCGGCGATGACGCGGTCGTAGCGGGCGAGCAGACGCTGGATGAGGGCTTGCTCAGCCTCCCTGATCGAGAGGGTCGCCTGATCGTCGAGCTCGACGGGAATGTCGGCAATACGACGGGCAGGAATATCACTCGCGACGTCTTCTTTGCGGCGGCGAACAATTCCCATCGAAATCACTTGTCGCCTTGCCTCGGCAAAGAAGCCAGGATCAACGGGGGTAAGTCCCGTCGCTTCAAGCTTCGCCATCAACTGACCCTGCGGCTTCTTGTCGTCAATCCAGCCCAAGAATTCCCAAATCATGCGGAAATCCTCGATCTGGTTAATCAACGGCGTACCCGTAAGAGCAATCAACAGCGGGTGCATCAAACGAGCACGAATGGTCTTTGCCACCGCCTGGACGTTCTTTGAACGCTGGGAGTCGCGGTTCTTGATGAAGTGGGCTTCGTCAACGACCATGCCGCGGAAATCAAACTTCGAGAGCCAGCCAACGTGACGATCAAGAATGTCGTAGTTGACGATAAACACGTCGCTGAACGCATCAATGTCAGTTCCATCACCGTGAACAACCGTTGCCCTGCGACTCGGGATCCACTTCGCAACCTCGCGCGCCCAGTTCATCTTGACGACGTTGGGAACAACAACCAGCAGCGGGAATGCTTCGGCCACATCTGCTGCCATCAGCGCCTGCGCGGTCTTACCCAGACCAGGCTCATCGGCGAGCAAGAAGGTGCGGTGGCCGTGCTTGACTGATTCGACGAACTTCGCCTGGTGGTGCATTAACTCGATACCACCGGGGGTGGCGTGAGAGTTGGTTTCCGGAAGTTCCATCGACGCTGCTCCTCCGCCAGCGCCTTGTTCAAAGGCGCGGAAGAGTGGGTCGATGAGCTCCCAGTTGGTCAAGAGTCCCTCAACTTTGCCACTGGGTTTGCCATAGGCGGCAAAATCTGGGGCCATGAAGGGGTTTGCCAGCTGCGCCTGCCGAACAGACTGAGGAACAACCTGTTTGGCCTGCTCGGCAGTCTGCTGTGGCTTCGAATCAGCGATGATCAAATCTTCTGGAGCGAGCTCCGCACCGCTTGCGAGCAAGAAGTCTCGGCGCAAACGCTTCGCAGAGTCAGACACCTTCGCCTCGGGGGCGAGCAGTGCAATCAAGCTGGTGTCGCGGGCGGCGGTCTTCGCCATGATCGCGGCCAAACCGTCTAAGCGCTTGAGCACCTCGGCGCGCTCGGCCTGGCTCACCGACTGGTCGGCCTTCACGCGGGCGCTTTCTTCACGCACCAACAGAGCAGATACCTGGAACTTCACACGGTTTTGTGCGTTTACTTTGCCACGGGACGCCTGATTTTCAACCTCACGCACGGCCCGGGCGAGGATTGGGATAATGCCGTCGTCATCGAGCGGGCGGCGCCTTTGGCGCGACTTCCCGTTTCCGCGAGACGCGGTCTTGGTGGGGCCTTGCTGGGCCATCTATCTCCTTGGCTTACTGCGAGAGAACCACAACACGAGCACACAACCCGAGTGAGTGTGGAACTGATTTCCGGTCAGACCTGGCAAGACACCAGTGACTGGATTGGTCTCAGTCTAGCGAATGTCACGCCTGCTGGTGACACAGCATGGTTTTTTGGGCAGTGAGCATCCAGCTGCACTGCGTAGCATCAATCGCGTGGATGTCGCGCCGGTAATCAATTGGTATCAGGCCAATAAGCGCGAGCTTCCCTGGCGAGAGCCCGGAGTCTCCCCGTGGGCGATTCTGGTCAGCGAAATCATGCTGCAGCAAACTCCGGTGTCCCGGGTAGTGCCGGTCTGGAGCGCGTGGATGAAGCGCTGGCCCACGCCCCACCATCTCGCCGAAGCCTCTCTGGGTGAAGTGCTCCAGAACTGGAATCGGATGGGATATCCGAGGCGGGCGAGAAACCTCCACAACTGTGCAATCGCTATTGTGAGCGAGTTTGACGGCGAAGTGCCCACCGGCCTCGATGACCTGTTGAGCTTGCCGGGAGTGGGCGATTACACCGCACGAGCCGTGGCGACTTTCGCCTTTGGTGACCCGCACCCGGTGGTGGACACCAACGTCAAACGTGTAATTGCCCGTGCACTCCACGGCGATGCCGCGGCGGGGCATTGGTCAATCAAAGAAGGATTATCGCGCGTTGATGAGGCGATTGATCGCCCCATTTCCGACGAAGCCTATTGCCGCGGCCAACAGGCACTCATGGAGCTTGGTGCATTGGTCTGCACGGCCAAAGCCCCCTCCTGCGAAGCATGTCCGCTAAAGGTGACCTGCACGTGGCGACGAGCAGGCTTCCCCATTGATGAGGCGGTGTTGCCGCGTAGCCAAGCCCGATATGAGGGCTCTGACCGACAAGTCCGTGGGCTCATCCTCGCGCTGCTGCGCGACGAGCCCACCACGCATGGTCTCGACCGTTTGGAACAGCTCTGGCCAAAGACCCCTCAACTGCGAAAGGCTGTTGCCACGCTGGTTGCAGACGGCCTCATCCAAGAGTCCGACAGCGCGGATGGCCCGGTATATGGGCTTAGTTGGAGCGAGCCTTATCCCGGCGAATAATTTCGCGCATTCCCTCGATGGCAACGGGCAATACGCCCTCCACCTTCGACGCTTCCCATTCCTCAGCGCTCATCGGTGACTGATCAGGGTGTCCCATGATCATCATGATTCCCGTAGTGCGCACGCGCAGCACTTGAGAGACGATGTAGAGACCAGCGGCTTCCATTTCTGAACAGATTGCCCCGCCGCCCATCCAGGCATCCCAGCGCTCTTTGAGGCGCTTCGCCACGGGCATACGCTCTGGAGAGTGTTGGCCGTAGAACGAATCCTTTGATTGGCTCACACCGATGTGCACGGTCTTTCCGGACTTCTTGGCGGCGTCCCACAGGGCGTTAGTGATTTCGAAGTCAGCAACGGCAGGAAATTCCATTGGCAGATAGTGGCTGGTAGTGCCCTCATCTCGAATGGCGGCAGAAATCACGCCGAGATCACCCGGCTTGATGTGCTCTTGCATCGAACCCGAGGTTCCCACGCGCATGAAGGTGTCGGCGCCAATCTTGACCAGCTCCTCCAAGGCAATCACTGCTGACGGGCAGCCGATTCCGGTGGAGACCACCGAGACTTTCTCGCCATCGAGGTAGCCCGTCCAGGTTTCGTATTCACGGTGCCTAGTCACAAAGGCTGGCTCGTCGAAGTACTGGGCGATCATTTCGCATCTGCCGGGATCCCCCGGCAAAAAGACGTAGC
>CAYXEM010000075.1:0-4483 GCA_964464045.1 uncultured Microbacteriaceae bacterium
AAACCAAATATCAAGACGCGGAGTGTCACCGAGTTTTCAGACAATTGTGAGGTTCGTCCAATGCCTATGATTGGGCTGTGGGGGAGCAGGGTGAAGTAAGCACCAGGGTGTTCACGATTCCGAACATCATCAGTTTCGTGCGACTGCTCACCATTCCGGTCTTCTTATGGCTGGTCTGGCGCGGAGGCTATGACGTGACGGCCCTCGTCGTTTTGATCGCTGCGGTCTCCACGGATTTTGTCGACGGCCTCGTGGCCAGAAAGCTCAATCAGGTCTCAAAACTTGGCCAGCTCCTTGACCCACTGGCCGATCGACTCTTCATCGCGGCTGCGGTGATAGCTCTTGCGATGCGCGATGTCGTACCGGTATGGCTGGTGGTCATCGTGGTGTTGAGAGATGTAGCGCTTGGTGTTGGCGCAATTTTCCTCTCCCGATACGGAGCGGGAATCCTGCCGGTGAAGTGGATGGGCAAATGGGCAACCTTTGCGCTGTTGGCATCTCTTCCCTTGTTCCTGCTGGGAGCTTTGGTGGATTCGCTCTCGATATATGTGGAACCATTCGCGTGGGCGGTGGCCCTAGCCGGCACCGTTTTGTATTGGTGGGTCGGCTTCTTATACCTGGGTCAAGCCCTCCGGATTGCTCAAAAATCTGGTCAAAACCACCCCTGAGATTCCGCTACGCTAATGCCACACGAGTGAGTGGGGGAAGTAAATGTCGGATCATCTCGAGGGCGAGCACGGCCCTGGTGACGCATCCTCCACACAGCGGTTTGGTCCTGACTTCAAAGAACAGCTTCACAGCCTCGAAAACGGGTTAAGTCTCGAAGAGCAGGAAACCATCGACGCTCTTCCCGCCGGTTCCGCATTGCTGATTGTTCGGCGAGGTCCTTCGGTTGGAGCACGGTTCTTGCTTGACCAAGAGCGCACCGTCGCCGGTCGTCATCCCGACGCAGACATCTTCTTGGACGATGTGACCGTATCTCGTCGCCATGCGGAGTTTGTCCGTCACGGCAGTTCGTTCGAAGTGCGCGACATGGGTTCGCTCAACGGAACCTATTTTGATGGTGTCTTAATCGACCAAGCTCTGCTCCACGAGGGCGCTGAAGTTCAAGTCGGTAAGTTCCGCATGACTTTCTACCCGTCCCCTGCAGACAAGTCTGAGCGAGGGTCATAGGTGGCGGCCGAAAAAGCGGCCGCAGCATCACGTCAGACCGGCCAGACGCTATTGTCCATTGGGCAAGTACTTCAGCGACTCACTCCTGAATTTCCCGACCTCTCTCCCAGCAAGCTGCGCTTTCTCGAAGACCGCGACTTGGTCAAGCCCAGCAGGACACCTGCGGGTTACCGCACCTATTCCTCGGCAGACCTCGAGCGCCTTCGGTTCATTTTGGGTGTGCAGCGCGACCACTATCTTCCCCTCAAGGTCATCAAGCAGTACCTGGATGAATTGGACCAGGGCGGATCGCCCGAGCTTCCCGGCGTGACCCAGATGATCGCAGCGGTGGTCGTGGGTCGCCAGGACACTTTAGACCGTAAAGAGCTGATGGAGAAGGCAGGGGCATCGAAGGCGCTGCTCGATGACGCCATCTCCCAAGGACTCATTCCCGCAGGGGCGCTGTTTGATCAGCACGACCTGCGCATTTTGGAGACGTTGGTGAAAGCGGAAGGCTTTGGTCTTGGACCGAGGCACTTGCGGGGGCTTCGCGCCCAAGTTGAGCGTGAACTAGACCTCGTGGTTCGAGCTGTGGGGAGCTCGAGAAGCGCAACGCCGAAGCAGCAACGCTCGGCCGGGGAAGCTCAGCGTGAACTTGCCGATGTCGTCCAGTCGTTGCGCCAGGCTCTTACCAGGCAGGCGCTGGACGGGCTAGAGTCTTAACCAACACCCAAGCGACACGCCCGGGACGGGTTCAATCGGGTCTTGCCGGTTTTCTGTTCCCGCGACAGTAGTGTGGGTGAGCACAACTTAACCGTCAACTAGAGGATGAAGGTTGGGACAGTCGATGGACGACACCACAACTGGTCAGGGCGCGTACCCCGGCGAGCTGCTGTTTACTGACGGCCTACCCGAGCTCGACGACGAGCACGGCTACCGCGGTCAGACTGCTGCGTCGGCTGCCGGCATCAGCTACCGCCAGCTCGACTACTGGGCACGCACAGGATTGGTAGAGCCCACCATCCGCAACGCAGCGGGGTCAGGTTCTCAGCGCCTCTACGGTTTCCGCGACATTTTGGTCTTGAAGCTGGTGAAGCGCCTTCTCGATACCGGAATTTCTCTCCAGCAGATCCGCGTGGCTGTCGAACAGCTGCGAAGCTCTGGCGTCAACGATCTTGCTCAGACCACTCTGATGAGCGATGGTGCGAGCGTCTACCTCTGCACCTCAAACGATGAAGTTATCGACTTAGTCTCGCGGGGTCAGGGAGTGTTTGGAATCGCCGTGGGCAAGGTGCTGCGTGAAGTGGAGTCGGAGCTTGTCAGCGCCGAAACGGTGGATGCCACCGTCGATCCCCGCGATGAGCTTGCTGCTCGGCGTAGCCGCCGCGCGAGCTAATTACTAAACGTTTGCTTGAACCTGCTCGAGTAGTCGGGTGAAGGCCTTCGCAGCGTCTTCAGCGCTTTCCCCAGGCCACAGGTGAATCGGGGTGGCAGAGCCTTGGGCCTGCTGCAACACCACGCGCTCTGGCATTGCAGGCTCCAGCACGCGATTGCCAAACATTTCACGCATCTCGTCGATTCGGAATTGGTGTTCCACCGATTGTGGGCGCACTCGGTTGACGACCACTCCGAGTGGTTGAAGCCGTGGGGAGACCACGCGACGCAATTCGTCGACAGCTCGGAACGCACGCTGAGTGGCCGCAACGGAGAACAAGCTTGGCTCGGTCACCACGACGACCGCGTCGCTAGCTGTCCAAGCCATACGAGTAAGGCCGTTGAGGGATGGGGGAGTGTCAATCAACACAAGGTCATATTCGGCTTCAACGCTTGCGAGAGCCTCTTCGATTCGCCAAATCTCACGCTTGGTCAGCAGGGGAGTATCGAACTGCATCGACATAGGAGAGCCCAGGAGCAAATCTACTTTTCCGGCATGCGTCTTTGACCAGCCACTTTGCACAATCGCTTGACGAACCTGCTGGGGGCGAGGGTTTTGTAATACGTGGGCAAGATTGAGGTGGTTGGCTACCGAGACGTCCAAGCCAGTCGACGCGTCAGATTGAGGGTCGACATCGATGACCAAGGTGCGCAAACCTTTAGCAAAGGCAGCCGAGGCGAGACCCAATGTGACTGTGGTCTTGCCGACACCGCCCTTGAGGGAGCTGACACTGACGACGCGCATTTGGCCAAGCATATCCTCAGTAGGCTAGGGGTACTGTTCGGCGCGCGGGCTCACAAGGTCCGCCCGCGAGAGAGGTCTCCCGCTTGTTTAACAAAATCCTTGTCGCCAACCGTGGCGAAATTGCCATTCGTGCATTTCGCGCTGCTTTTGAGCTTGGCGCGAAGACTGTTGCGGTCTATCCGCACGAGGATCGAAACTCACTGCACCGGATGAAAGCCGATGAGGCGTACCTCATTGGTGAAAAAGGGCACCCGCTTCGTGCCTACCTAGATGTCGACGAGATCATTCGCGTGGCCCTGCACGCTGGCGCAGATGCCATTTACCCGGGATATGGCTTCCTGAGCGAGAATCCAGAGCTGGCGAAGAAGGCTTCCGAACACGGAATTACCTTTATTGGCCCTCCCGTGAGTGCCTTGGAATTCGCAGGAAACAAGGTCACCGCGAAGGAAACCGCCCGTAAGGCGGGTGTTCCGGTGTTGGCCTCGAGCGACGCCACAACCGATATCGACGCCCTGATTGCCTTTGCCGATGAGATTGGCTACCCCGTCTTCGCTAAGGCCGTTGCCGGCGGTGGTGGACGTGGAATGCGCAGGGTTGAGAACAAGTCGGATCTTCGCCCTGCTCTTGAGGCCGCTATGCGCGAAGCAGCGAGTGCATTTGGCGATGACCGCATGTTTATTGAGCAGGCAGTGGTTCGCCCCAGACACATCGAGGTTCAAATCCTCGCCGATGCGACCGGTGACACCATCCACCTGTTCGAGCGTGATTGTTCGCTGCAGCGGCGTCACCAAAAGGTGATTGAAATCGCGCCTGCCCAAAATCTTGACCCCGCAATTCGCGAGCAGATGCTTGCCCACGCTGTCGCGTTCGCGAAGTCGGTGGGATATGTCAACGCTGGAACAGTTGAGTTCCTGCTCGACACCGCTGGTCCCCGGGCTGGAGAGCACGTGTTCATCGAGATGAACCCCCGTATCCAGGTCGAACACACCGTGACCGAAGAAGTTACCGATGTGGATCTCGTTCAATCCCAGATGCTGATTGCCTCAGGCTCGACTCTTAAAGACCTAGGGCTTAGCCAAGAATCCATCCAGGTGCGCGGCGCCGCGCTTCAGTGCCGTATCACCACCGAGAACCCGGCCCAAGATTTCCGCC
>CAYXEM010000076.1:0-4443 GCA_964464045.1 uncultured Microbacteriaceae bacterium
AAGACGTCGAAGACGTTCTCTCCGTTGGCCAGAAGATCCAGGTGGAAATCACCAAGATCGATGACCGCGGAAAGCTCTCGCTGTCCCCAGTTGTCGACGAGGCTGCTGCACCAGCAGACGGTGAAGACGGCTAGTTTCTAGTCACACGAAGTAAGGCGGCGGGTGTTCCCGCCGCCTTATTTTTTGGGCACTCCGCTCTTACGTTCAGACTTTTCACATAATTTGCACATGAAACGCCCCAGAAACTCACATGGACTATTCCGAGTAGGGGGCGTAGCGTGCCAAATGCACTGAACTTTTCGCAGCGAAAAGTGGGTGTTAGGGAGAACCATCTCTCGTTCCCGTCTGGAGACGGGCGGGAATAAAGAACTAGTTCAAGGGAGAACCATGGATCTGATGGTTATCACTCAGTCGTTCTTTATGCTCGGCTTCGTCGCAATGGCTGCGGGAACGTTGTATTTCGTTCTCGAGCGCAACGACATCAAGCCCGAGCATCGGACGACCGCTACCTACGCAGGCCTGATCACATTTATCGCAGCAGTGATGTATTGGATCATGACCGACTTCGTAGGTTTCTTCGATCAAACAATGGGAGACGTAGGGGCCACGATGCCCTTCCGTTACATCGACTGGCTGTTGACCACACCACTGCTCTTGGTTGAGTTTGGTTTGATCGTCGCCATCGCTGGCGCAGCGACCAAGGGATTTGTGTCCCGAATCGTGATCGCCGACATCATCATGATTGTTACCGGTTACCTGGGTGAGGTGGGTGAGCCATTGTCTGCGGGCAACTGGTTCTTCTTCATCGTCTCCAGCCTGGCCTGGGTGTACATCGTGTGGCAGGTATTCCAGGTCAACGTTTCTGGAATGCCCGAGTTCGCGAAGAACGCCGTGACGATCATGCGTCGATTTGTGTTGCTGGGCTGGGCGATTTACCCAATCGGCACCGCAATTGAAGAATTCATGACCATCTCCGGCGCTGACGTCAGCGCCGCGGTCGCGATCGCCGCAATCATCTACGTGATTGCGGATGTGCTGAACAAGGTTGGATTCGGAATGGTCGCTGTCGCGGCCGCCAAGAAGGCCTAGTCAAGTACTCCCTTCAGCAGAGGGGGTCAGCCTTATGGGGCTGGCCCCCTTTGTGTTGGATATCAAGGTTTAGTCAGGGGAGCGCTCGCTAGGCTGGGCGACTGTGTCTCACGCAATCACTCTTCCCCTCGATCTTGCCTTTCTCGACGCCACAATTAGTGGTGGAGCGCAGTTAAGGCGCACGGTTCATCCGTCTGGGCTCCGCATTCTCACAGAGAGGGTGCCTGGCGCTGCGAGCACTTCTGTTGGATTCTGGGTTGGAGTGGGAAGTAGAGATGAAGACGAAATTGCCTTCGGCTCAACCCACTTCCTCGAGCACCTCTTGTTTAAGGGCACTCCCACCAGGAGCGCTCTCGATATCGCAATCGCCTTTGACCGCGTCGGCGGCGAACACAATGCCCTGACAGCCAAAGAACACACGTGCTACTACGCCAAAGTCCAAGACCGCGATGTTCCCATGGCCATTGATGTCCTGGCAGACATGGTGGCCGCTTCGGTGATTGATTCCGATGAGTTTGATGTTGAGCGTCGAGTGATTTTGGAAGAGCTCGCTATGGCCGACGATGACCCAAGTGATGTCGCCCACGAGAGAGTCACCGAAGCAGTCATGGGGGATCACCCACTTGGGCGTCCCATCGGGGGAAGCCCAGAGACGATTAAGGCGGCATCCAGGGAACAAGTGGTTGCTCACTACGAGCGTTACTACCACCCGGGTGAACTGGTGGTCACCGTTGCAGGAGCTCTTGAACACGACGATGTCGTCGAGCAGGTGCTCACCGCATTGACCCGATATGGGTGGGACTTGAGTGCTTCTGGAGCGCCCACTCCCCGTCGGAGTACGGCCCCGGCCAAGCTGCACGGGGGTGCAAGCCAGCAGGTGATCCACCGTCCACTCGAACAAGCCACAGTGATGTTGTCAATGCCTGGGTTTACCCAAACTGACCCGAGGCGGCCCGCCCAAGCGGTGCTCACCACGGTGTTGGGAGGGGGAATGTCGTCGAGACTGTTCCAAGAAGTTCGTGAAAAGCGTGGCCTTGCCTACAGCGTCTACGCCTACGGCGGGAACTATTCCGATGCGGGGCTGTTCGGAATGGGTGCGGGCACGGCACCCGAACACGTGTCCACTGTGACTGCTGTGATGCAGGGAATCTTCAACGACATCGTGTCTGAGGGCATCACGAACGAAGAGTTCGAGCGCACCAGGGGGAACCTTCAAGGCTCAAGTTCCCTGGCGCTCGAGAGCACCGAGTCGAGGATGGTCCGTTTGGGCCGATCGGAGCTGCACTTGGGTGAGTTTGTCGACCGGGATGAGGCGCTCAGGCGTCTAGACCTTGTTACGCTTGAGGATGTTAAGGCGCTCGCAAATGAGTTAGCCACGAAACCACTCTCAGCAGTAGCTGTGGGAGCTGTTCATGACAGCGTTTTCGATGTTCTGGATGATTAGCCAGAACTCCACATGATTTAAACCGAGACGGGGTGTCACACGTGTCGCGTTACCTCTACCTGGTGCGCCACGGCGAACAGCTGGACGCCGAATTTGGCTTGCCCGAAGGCCCCCTGTCGCCGCGCGGTAAACGCCAGGCAGATCTGATTGCAGAGCGGCTATCCGGTGTTCCGTTCGACCACGCATACACCTCGCCAATGGAACGCGCGATTGAAACTGCCGACGCGATGACCAACAAGATGCCAGCGCTGACGGTTGAGCCCTCAGCGCTGCTGATGGATTGCATTCCCTCAGGTCCTACTCCTGATATGCCATCCTCCTTTGAATCCTTTTTCGGCGGGATTTCTGCTGAAGAAATCCAAGCCGGTGAGGCCCAGATGGCGGACGCTGCAGCCGAATGGTTAAGCGTGCGCTCGGGTGATACCCACGAACTGCTGATCACCCATAACTTCGTGATCGCCTGGTTTGTGCGTGAAGTTTTCGGGGCTGACGCATGGAGGTGGATGGGTATTAACCAGGCCCACTGCGGACTCACGATTATTCGGGTTCGCTCGGCGAAGCCTCCCGTTCTTGTTGCCCACAACGACTTGGGCCATCTCCCCGCAGAGCTTCGTACTGGTTTGCCCGACGAGCAGCCTTTCTAGGGCGAACATCAGCCCTCCCGCCTAGAATTGAGAGGTGGATGAGGCCCAGGCGAGAGACGAAATAGCGCGCCTGAGCGAGCGTATCGAGCAGCTTCGAGACGCCTACTACGCCCGCGACGAGCTCTTGGTTGACGACCAGGAATACGACGCGTTGATGGCCCAGCTTGAGGCCCTCGAGGAACAGTTTCCTCAGTTTTCCCAAGCAGATTCGCCGACCAGGTCGGTGGGAGCGGGTGAGTCCACTCTTTTCGGCCCGATCACTCACGCCGAGCGCATGTTTAGCCTCGACAATGTCTTCTCCGATGAGGAGATGACGAGTTGGCTGGGGCGAATCGAAGGCGAGTATCCAGAGGCACGGTTTTTGTGCGAGCTAAAAATCGATGGCCTCGCGCTCAATCTTCGCTACGAATTGGGGACCCTCGTCAGCGCGGCCACGCGAGGCGATGGTGTGACGGGTGAAGATGTCACTGAAAACGTGTGGCATATCCCTGGTATTCCCCGAACGCTGATGGGTTCTGACCTTCCAGAACTGGTGGAGGTGCGCGGTGAAGTGTTCTTTCCCGTGGATACTTTCCACGAGATGAACCAGTTGTTGGCCGAGGCAGGGGAGCGGGTGTTTGCAAACCCCAGGAATGCCGCATCAGGTTCCCTGCGTCAAAAAACAGATGGAAAATCTGAGGCGAAGAAGAAAGCCGCAATTGACCGGCTCTCCAGGCTTCGGATGACCGTCCACGGCATCGGCGCATGGCCCAACCCGCCCCTTGCGACCCAAAGTGAGCTCTACACGCTGCTGGGGGGGTGGGGGCTCCCCGTCTCACCACATGTGTCGGTGTGTTCTAGCGCTGAAGAGGTCCTCGCCTATATCGCTCGATTCCACGCCACCAGAAGTGACCTAGAGCACGAAATAGATGGCGCGGTAGTGAAAGTCGACTCCTGGGCTACCCAGCGGGAACTTGGCGCCACCTCACGGGCGCCTCGGTGGGCGATTGCCTATAAATACCCGCCCGAGCAGGTGACCACCATCCTTCGAGACATCGTGGTGAGCGTGGGCAGAACAGGTCGTGCCACTCCGTATGCGGTGTTAGACCCTGTGGTGGTTGCCGGAAGCGAAGTGGAACGGGCAACCCTTCACAATCAGGAAGTGGTGAAAGCCAAAGAAGTGCTGATCGGCGATCACGTCGTCATTCGAAAAGCAGGCGACGTCATCCCCGAAGTACTGGGGCCCGTGGTCGAAAAGCGCACCGGCCATGAGCGCGCCTTTGAAAT
>CAYXEM010000077.1:0-4359 GCA_964464045.1 uncultured Microbacteriaceae bacterium
TGTTGCCAGGTGGTTGATGATCTCGCCAAAGCGATCCCGGGTGACGTCGCCGCCAGCGGAAGCCGCCAAGTCGTCAAGCTCTGCTGTGCTGAAGCTGGTGGCATGACCTTCAAAATCACGCCGGCGATAGTCCTCCCCCTCAATCCGAATGGTCTGGAACTTGTCTGACAGTGCGGTGATTTCTCGGAGGAAATCCTCCGCGGCAAATCGTCCTTCACCCAGTGCGTGAGGTGGCGTATTGGAGGTGGCTGCAAGCCGTGTTCCACTCGCCACCAGCTCACCCAGAAGACGCGACATCACCATGGTGTCGCCTGGGTCGTCGAGCTCGAACTCATCGATGGCGAGCAAGTCAGCGCCCCGGAGATGTTCGACGGCACCCTTGTACCCAAGTGCGCCCACAAGAGCCGTGAATTCGATAAACGTGCCGTAGTAGGTGCGACCGGGAGTGCGATGCCACAGCGCAGCGAGTAGGTGGGTTTTTCCCACCCCGAAGCCGCCATCGAGGTAGATCCCTGGGCGAGTGTCGCTCGCTGCTTTCTTCGACTTCGAAAACCATCCCCCCTTGGACTCGAACGTGCCGCCTAGAGCGAAGCGCTTCACCGCGTCGAGGGCATCAGACTGGGAAGGGAAGTTGGGGTCTGGGACGTAGTTATCAAGCGTCGCGTCCCGGAATTGTTGAGGTGGCACAAAATGCGCGAGCATGTCGGCGACGCTGAGCTCAGGGTGTCGATCGAGGAGGCGACCGATGGCACCAGATTGTGATGTGGCCATCAGGGGCGAACTCACCTGCTCCCGGGGAATTTCAGCTTAGGAATGCGACAATAGACGCAGGTCAGTCTAGAACCCACTAGCTGAAAAGAATGTTCGACCACTCCCGGAGGTTTTTGTGACCATTGCCGCTGATCCAGCATCAGAGCTTCAGCAGTATGCCCACCCCGAACGTCTTGTCACCACGGGATGGCTGGCAGAAAAAATTGGCACACCCGGTCTCGTCGTCTTGGAATCAAACGAAGACATCCTGCTGTATGACCTGGGACACGTTCCCGGTGCCGTAAAGATCGACTGGCACACCGAACTCAACGACCCCGTCATGCGCGACTACCTAAACGGTGAGCAATTCGCGGCACTCATGGCCAAAAAGGGAGTCTCCCGCGATGACACCGTGGTGATCTACGGCGATAAGTCCAACTGGTGGGCCACCTATGCACTCTGGGTGTTCACGCTGTTTGGTCATGAAGACGTTCGGATTCTCAACGGCGGTCGAGACCTGTGGATTGCCGAGGGACGGGAGCTCACAAAGGAGATCCCGGAAATTAGCCCCACGGATTACCCGGTAGTCGAGCGCAACGACGAAGCCATTCGCGCATTCAAGGATGACGTTTTGGCGCACCTGGGTAAGCCGCTCGTTGACGTGCGAAGCCCCGAGGAGTACTCGGGTGAGCGCACCCACATGCCGGCATACCCCGAAGAAGGTGCACTCCGTGGCGGACACATCCCCAGCGCAGTGAGTGTTCCGTGGGCGAAGGCCGCCAACGAGGACGGCACCTTCAAGTCTCTCGATGAGCTGACCGCCTTATACCGAGACGAGCACGGCATCACTGGCGAAGAAGACGTCATCGCCTACTGTCGAATCGGTGAGCGCTCCAGCCACACATGGTTTGTTTTGAAGTACCTGATGGGAATCGACAACGTCCGAAACTATGACGGCTCCTGGACCGAATGGGGAAGCGCCGTGCGCGTTCCCATCGTTCAGGGCAGCGAACCTGGAATGGTGCCTGCCTGATTGTGAGTGACGCCACAGAACACGCGCTTCCCACAGCGCTGGCGGAAATCCAGGAAGATTTCTTGTCACTTGGCGTATCTGACCGCCTGCAAATGCTCCTGGAGTTTTCGGAGTCACTGCCCTCGGTTCCCGACGGACTCGTCCCCGATGACGCCTGGGAACAAGTTGTTGAGTGTCAGTCGCCGGTCTTTATCCACGTGGATACGGACCAGGAATTGCCGGTCATCTACGCGACTGCACCCGAGCAGGCTCCCACGACGAGAGGCTTCGCATCGATCTTGGTTCATGGTTTAGCCGGGTCAACGCCGGAGGCCATCTTGGGAGTCCCCGGAAACTTCCCCCAAAGCCTTGGCCTAAACGATGCGGTTAGTTTGTTACGCCTTCGAGGAATGGCGGGCATGTTGGCGAGAATACAACGCCAAGTAGCTGAGGCCCATTCGTGAATCTTTACCGGGTGTTCCCGGAGCCGAGGCTCATGCTCCCCCTCGAGGAAGAGACAAGCCACGAACAGCTCCGCGAGTGGTACACCCCTGAAGGTGAATCGAGCTGTCGCCTCACACTGATTAGCTCCTCAAGCGGGAGGCTCACAGGCACCGACGGCACCAGCTATTCGCTATCAAATCCCGCGGATCGCGCGATCTTGAAGGCTCAGCGCCACCACTCCGACGCGATCATTTCCGGAGCGTCCACGATCCGCCAAGAAGCAGTCCCGATTCCAACCCACGCCCCTCTGGTGGTGGTAACTCGGTCGGGCAATCTCGAGGGACACCGCGTCAGCGACCATAGCTTCCGCCCAGGCGGAGTAATTGTCCTCAGTCGCGACAACACTGAGTATGACGGCTCAACATTCTTTCCTGACGGTGTCGCATCGACCCTCACACTGCCGGGACCTGGAGACCTCACCGCCGAGGAAATTATTTCTGCGCTGCATTCCCAGGGATATCACCACCTCTTGGTGGAGGGCGGACAAACCCTCGCCACGGTCTTTGCCGCAGAGGGCGCCCTCGACGAAGTCTGTCTTGCACTGACAGGGCCCCCGCTGTCGGAAAACCACCCCCCGATGCCCTGGTGGACTCCTGCGTGGGGCGCGTGGACGTCGAGGCATGTATTGAGCGATGACCAGAAGTATTTATATTTCCGCTACGTTCCAGAATCTTTCAATTAGAGGTCGCCGGCGCGTTAAACCCGGGCGCAATAATCTCCCGGCTTAGCCTTAACCCATGGCAACTGCTGAGTTCGACGCGCTTCCATCAGAGTTTGCGAATGCGCTATCTGGAATTGATGACGTCGCGTTTCGCAAGGAACTAAACGTCCACTCCATTCCCGCACCAGAGGGCATCGCCCCTCATGCGGTCGCGTGGTCTGCCACAGTTGACCCGCAGTCAGGCGGAGACCACGGTATTTCGCGACTAGTCGTGCTCTATGACCCCAGCGACCCAGAAGGATGGTCGGGCCGATTCCGCGCTGTGTGCTTTGCGAAAGCTCCTCTTGATCAAGCAATGGGTGAAGACCCCTTCCTTCCCAAAGTTGCCTGGACGTGGCTTACTGACGCTCTAGATCACAGCAGCGCTGAATACGAGAGGGCAGCAGGAACCTCCAGCACGATCATTTCGACTGGATTTGGCGAGCTCGCAAGCGACGAAGTGGGAACCGAAATTGAGATGCGCGCATCGTGGTCGCCCCGCGGCTCGCTTACCGCGCACCTCGAAGCATGGAATGAGTTTGTCTGCATGCTCGCTGGTTTCCCCCCTCAAGCCGAAGGAGTCACCGCGCTACGCGCGGGTCGTCACTAATGGCCTCTGAGCAGGCCGAGCCACTCCCCGTTCTGGCAACACCTCGACACGGCATTGCCGTGATCGAGAACACGTCTGACTGGGCCGCAGCGCTTGATGCTCTCTCCGCCGGGAGCGGCCCCCTTGCTTTGGACGTTGAGCGCGCGAGTGGTTTCCGCTATTCCCAGCGGCCCTACCTGGTGCAGATCTATCGCCGAGGCACCACCAATTACCTTGTGGACCCCATTGAGGTCCCAGACCTTAGCGAGTTCACACAACGTTTCGCCGAGGTTGAATGGATTCTCCACGCCGCCCGTCAAGACATCGCGAACCTTCGCGAAGTGGGCATGGAACCCGTCAGCCTGTTCGATACTGAACTTGCTGCAAGGATTGCGGGCCTTTCTCGTGTGGGTCTCCAAGGATCTGTGGAAGATCTCCTTGGGTTGAGCCTGAAGAAGGAACATTCAGCAGCCGATTGGTCAACCAGACCCCTCCCCGCCGATTGGCTGAACTACGCAGCGCTCGATGTGGAAGTCTTGCCAGATCTTCGAGACGCGCTGCACCAGATTCTCGAGGACGCGGGCAAACACACCTTCGCCCAAGAAGAATTTCACGCCATCATCACAGAGCGCCCCGCTCCCCCGAGAGTAGAACCATGGCGAAAGCTATCGGGCCTGCACCAGGTACGAGGAGCACAGTCGCTGGCGGTAGCCAGAGAGCTCTGGCAGGCCAGGGAATCCCTCGCGCAGGAAAGGGATATTGCACCTGGTCGGCTCATCCCTGACCGATCCATCGTTCACGCGG
>CAYXEM010000078.1:0-4189 GCA_964464045.1 uncultured Microbacteriaceae bacterium
CGATCCCAGAATCCGCGTTGAAGCGAGATGTGACGGTGTCCTGGGCGGGAGCCGAGGGCTTGGAGGACGTCTTGATCTCGATGTATCGCAGTGATGCGGAAGCGCAGTTGGTGGCCGAAGCACTAGTCGACGTCGACGAGGGTCTTGCTGAGTGGCGCTACCGACACGTGATGATGGTGCACCGGACGATCGGCAAGAAGCAGGGATCGGGTGGATCAAGCGGTGTGGACTACCTCAGAAGCACGCTGTTCCACCCAGTCTTTCCAGAGCTGTGGGGGATTAGAAACCAGCTCTAGTTGTAGCTGGGCGGAGCGCTCAAACGCTCTGCTGGGGTGTAGGTGCAGCGATCGCCCGGGCACATTTGTGGTGGGGTCTTTGAGAACACTCTTTGTAGCTCACACCCCACGCAGATTCCCATTGCGGCTTCAAGAAACAACAGCGTCAAACAGATTCCACACAACACGAGCATCCAGGTGCCTGGGAAGCCAAGCCAGCCAAAGCCTAAGCAACCAAAGAACGCCACTCCAAAGCCAAGCCACCAGGCGAACTTCTTTTGGGTTGCGCTGACCCATTCGGGTCTCTGCCAGCGCACCAATAGCGAGCCAAGGGCCATTGCGGGTGCAAAGCGGTGATTCAGGGTCAGCCTGATCATCATCTCGATCAGGAACAAAGCGCCGAAGCCTCGAAGGGGCTGGAAGTTACCGGTGTAGAACGCGGTCATCCACCCAAAGAAGCCGACGACAAACAGCAGACCTGCTGAGGCGCGCACCGCGCGCTCATCAAACACAGGCACGTCAATGCCGGGGACCGTTTCGCCGAAGTCAGATCGCTGTGGCGCCAGATTAGTCATTACTCCACAATACCCCCATGGGTATTTATGAAAGCTGACTATTGCCCCAAGAAGTTAGGCTAGCCGGATGCCTATCGTCAGCTTGAGTGAAGAAGTCCAGACCGCACTTGCAGAGCGTCGCCCAGTTGTGGCCTTGGAGTCGACCATCATCGCCCACGGACTTCCCCAGCCCGCAAACCTTGACGCGGCCAAAGAGTTTGAGCAGATTCTCCGCTCACAAGGAGTCACTCCTGCCACGATTGCCGTCATCGACGGCGTTCCTCGCGCGGGTCTCTATGAGCGAGACGTTGAGCGCATCGCGACTGATACCTCAACACTTAAGGCGAGCGTTCGCGACATTCCACACCTCATGGCCACGGGCAAGACCGGCGCCACCACTGTTGCCGCGACGGCGCACATCGCCGCTCAGGCCGGCATTCGAGTATTCGCCACTGGCGGTCTCGGTGGCGTTCACCGAGGAGCCAACGAAACGTTCGACGAATCAGCGGACCTCACCGTGTTGTCCCAGAGCCAAATTGCAGTGGTGAGCGCAGGGGTGAAGTCGGTGCTCGACATCGGCGCCACCCTCGAGCGTCTTGAAACACTCAGTGTGCCGGTCATCGGCTACAAGACAGACACGTTCCCCGCGTTTTGGCTGCCCACGAGCCCCTTTGGCCTCGACTGGTCAGCAGATGACGCAGGTGACGTGTCGAAGTTGATGTCGGCGACCTGGGGTGCAGGCTTGTCCACCGGCATCCTGGTGGCAAACCCTGTTCCGGCTGACAAGGCATGGAACCAGGCTGATCATGACCGCATCGTCCAGATGGCCTTTGATGCGGCAGATGCGAAGGGCATTCGAGGCAAAGAAGTTACCCCATTCCTGCTCGACTTCATCCAGAAGGAATCCAAGGGTGAGAGCCTTCGGGTGAACCTTGATGTGGTGAGAAACAATATTCAGGTGGCAGCCGACATCGCAAAGGCGTGGGTGGGCTAAATGGCCAAAGCTCCGCACATTGTCGTAATTGGCGACGTGATTGACGATGTGCAGGCTGTAACCAGTGGCGAGATTCGCCCTGATACGGACACCCTTGCCCACATCGCGGTGCGACCAGGTGGCTCAGGAGCCAACACTGCGTGTTGGGCGGGAAACCGCGGCTTAAACGTGACCTTCTACGGGCGAGTCGGGTTCAATGACATCGCCCGTCACACCGTTGAGTTCGAGCGTTTTGGCGTGACCCCGATCTTGCAAGCTGACACTGACAAGCCCACGGGCACCATCGTCGTGATCGTTCAGGGCGAATCTCGTTCGATGCTGAGCGATCGAGGAGCAAACGTCACGCTCGATGTCAGCGAGGTTATGCACGATGTGTCAGAGCGGCCCCACATTCTCCACCTCACGGGATATAGCTTTTTTCACCGCAATACCACCGACGACCTCATTGGGGTGATGGAGCGCACGCGTGAAGTGGGCGGACACGTCATGATCGATTGTTCGTCGGTTGGCTTCTTGGAAGACCACGGAGCAGCGTGGTGGTGGGAGATTGCCCGTCACGCCACCATCATTAAGGGCAACGCCGACGAGGCAGAGTTCTTGACCGGACACCGAGACGAATCGGCGGCCAAGGCCCTTGCCGACAGAGGGTTCATCGCGCTGGTGACCAGGGGCTCAGAGGGGGCAAGTTGGTGTGAGCCAGGAGGCGAGCCACAGACTCTTGCCGCACACCCACTCGGAGAGACTGGGTTTGTGGACCCAACAGGAGCGGGAGATGCCTTTAGCGCGGGGTTCATCGCGGAATATGCGGTGGGGAAGCCCTTGGACGAGTGCGTGCGAGAAGGCCTTAAGACCTCGGCGGCTGCGATTAGCCAGCCGGGTGCGAGGCCTTCGTCACCTCAAATGCAGTAAGCGCCCGCTGCCTCGTCTCAGCGAGGTCGACGATGGGCTCTGGATATCCGGGCATCAAATACTCGGGAACCCAGCGTGAGCGGTATATCCCCTCGGGGTCAAACTTCTCTGCCTGCACTACTGGGTTAAACACCCGGAAATAGGGGGCGGCGTCGGTGCCGCAGCCTGCCACCCACTGCCACGAGCCCGGGTTGTTCGCCTCATCGGCGTCCACCAAGGTGTCCCAGAACCACTGCTCGCCGACGCGCCAGTGGACGAGCATGTTCTTAATCAAAAAGGATGCCGCGACCATGCGCACTCGGTTGTGCATGTATCCGGTGTGCCACAGCTCCTTCATTCCGGCATCCACCAATGGAATACCGGTTTCCCCCTTCTGCCAGGCGCGAAGCTCTTCAGCAGTTGGTTCGCCCCACGGGAAATGGTCGAAGTTCGTCTTGATGTTGTCGAGGTGGAGTCTCGGGTGTTGGTACAACACGTTGATCATGAACTCGCGCCAGCCCACTTCGCTGAGGAACTTGTCACGATTCTTCATGGCTTCTGAATCAGAGTTCAACATGGTCTCGTGCCAGACCTGGAAGGGGCTGACTTCACCAAAGCGCAGGTGGGGGCTGAGCATTGAGGTGGCAACAATGCCCGGTTCGTCACGGCGGTGATAGATCGCGAGCCCCGATTCGAGGAACACCCGGAGCCGCTCGTGCCCTCCTGTTTCACCCGGAGTCCATGTCTCACGCAGTCCGCCTGCCCAGTCGGGCGAGGTGGGGAGCAGGCCCCACTGATCCACATCGTCAGAGTGGACTCCAGGAAGTGAATGAAGTGTCTTTGGCGCGGGTAGCGGTTCCCGCGGAGCGTCTTGGTTGAGACAGTTCTTCCAAAAGGGAGTAAAGACCTGGAAGGGCTTTCCGTCTTTATTGGTAATGGTCCACGGCTCAAACAAGACCGAGCCCTGGAAGCTTTCAACTTCTAGACCCTGATCCCGCAGGGAGGTTTTTAGTTCTTGATCAATCTCGCGGGATGCCCCGTAGCGACGGTTCCACGAAATGGCCCCTGCTCCCGATTCTGTGACCAGTGCAGGGATGACGTCGCGGGCTGCGCCTCGCCTCAGGATTAGCTGGCCGCCAATCGCGGCAGCATCGCTGGCTAGTGAGGTGAGTGAATGGTGGAGCCACCACTTGCTCGCGCCACCCAGCGGCCTCAACTCGGGAGAGGCTTCGTCCAGGAGGTAGACCAGGACAATTGGTTCGCCTCGCTCGCTCGCCCACTGAAGGGCGGGGTTATCCGAGAGGCGGAGATCGTCGCGCAGCCAGACGATGGTGGGGGAGCTCACGGGGCCAAGCGTAGGTGCCAACACTGCAAACGCGCTGGCAATGGAAAGACCGGCCACCGAGGCGAGTGGCCGGTCCTATTTCCCTTGCACCAAGAGTGTTTTTGCAATCACATTCACGAGAGCTGTCACAGCA
>CAYXEM010000079.1:0-4157 GCA_964464045.1 uncultured Microbacteriaceae bacterium
TGCATCATCATCTCGGCGTCTGGAATGGCAACCGGTGGGCGAGTGCTGCACCACCTTAAAAGATTGCTCCCGGACCCGCTCAACAGCGTGATTTTGGTCGGCTATCAAGCCCGAGGGACCAGGGGAGCGTCTCTTCGTGACGGCGCCGAAGAAGTCAAGATTCATGGGCACATGGTGCCGGTACGCGCCGACGTGCACGATCTACAGTTCTTCTCGGTTCACGCCGACAAAGACGACGTCGTGCGGTGGCTAAAAACGGCTGAGATTGCTCCCAAACGCATCATTTTGATTCATGGAGAAAATGACCAGCGCAAAGAACTTGCACCCGTCGTCGAGGAAGCCACAGGCGTACCCGTGGTCACTCCCGGATACGAAGAAACCCTGACTTTATAGCCAGGGTTTCTTCGGGGGACTCAATGTCCTAGTGCTTTTGTGACTCGAGCTCTCGCTGGTCAACTGGTGCGACACGGTCTTCGAAGAACCAGCGTGACACTGCTGAGCGGAGTCGAATACCAGTCGTGATTTTGCCCTGCTTATTGGGGCGAACAGTCACTGGCTTGTATTCCTGGAAGTCGAGCAAGCGCCAACGCTCGTAATCGTCGAGCTGCTCGTGGACTTCGATGTACTCTCCACCAGGAAGGCGAACAATGCGACCCGACTCGTAGCCGTGGAGCGCAATTTCGCGGTCCTTACGCTGCAGCGCCAAACAGGTGCGCTTGGTAATCATGAAGGCAGCCACAGGAGCGAGGAAGAACAGCACCTGCAAAGAGGTGATGACACCCTCGATTGAGAGCCTGAAGTGAGTTGCGATCAAGTCAGAACTTGCTGCAGCCCACAACACGGCATAGAAGCTCACACCGGCAGCACCGATTGCGGTGCGGGTGGGGGCGTTGCGGGGACGCTCCGCGATGTGGTGCTCGCGCTTGTCTCCAGTCACCCATGCTTCAAAGAAGGGGTAGAGGGCGACGAGCGCGATGAACACGATCAACACGATGGTAGGAGTCAGCACGTTCATCGCGAATGTGTAGCCACCGAGGACGAACTCCCAGCCTGGTGGGACCAGGCGCAACGCGCCGTCGGCGAATCCGATGTACCAGTCTGGCTGGGTTCCTGCTGACACCGGTGAGGGGTCGTAGGGGCCGTAGTTCCAAATGGGGTTAATCGTAAACAGCGAGGCGATCAACATGATCACACCGAAGACGATGAAGAAGAAACCGCCGGCCTTCGCGGCAAAGACGGGGAGGACGGGGGAGCCCACCACGTTGTCATTGGTACGGCCAGGGCCTGCGAACTGGGTGTGCTTGTTGACGACCAGCAAGACCATGTGGATACCCAGGGTGGCGATCAAAATCGCGGGCAACAACATGATGTGCAAGACGTAAAGGCGGGGGATGACCTCGGTTCCGGGGAACTCTCCGCCAAAGAGGAGGTAGGAAATCCAGACACCAATCACGGGGAAGGCTTTCACCATTCCGTCGATGATGCGAAGACCGTTTCCGGAGAGCAGGTCATCAGGAAGCGAGTAGCCAGTGAAGCCTTCAGCCATTGCGAGGACAAACAGAGCGAATCCGATGACCCAGTTGAGCTCGCGAGGCTTGCGGAATGCTCCCGTAAAGAACACGCGCAGCATGTGAAGGCCAATGGACGCAACGAACATCAGCGCCGCCCAGTGGTGGACCTGACGCATCAAGAGACCACCGCGAATATCAAAGGAGAGGTCGAGCGCCGTGTGGTACGCCACCGACATCTCAATTCCCTTGAGCGGGAGGTAGGAGCCTTCATACTCAACCTCGGTCATCGAAGGGTCAAAGAAGAAGGTGAGGAAAGTTCCCGAGAGCAAAATCACGACAAAGCTGTAGAGGGCAACCTCACCCAGCATGAATGACCAGTGGTCGGGGAAGATCTTTCGACCAAGAGTTTTCACGGCAGTTGAGATGCTCGTGCGCTCGTCGATGTAGCTCGCTGCAGCGCCAGTAAAGCGCATGCCAGGACCCACAGGGGTTTCAGTCTTTGCTGTCACGGTGCTCATAGTTCACGCTCCCAGAAGCTCGGTCCAACCGGTTCAGTGAAATCACTTTGTGCTACCAGATATCCTTCCGCATCAATGGTGATAGGAAGCTGAGGAAGGGGCCGTGCCGCGGGCCCAAAGATAACTTCACAGTGATTTGACACGTCAAACTCAGATTGGTGACAGGGACACAGCAGGTGGTGGGTGTGCTGTTCGTAAAGCGCCACGGGGCAACCCACGTGGGTACAAATCTTCGAATAAGCCACAATTCCCTCGTAAGACCAGGATTTGCGATCTTCGACCTCGTTGAGGTCTTCAACCGGAAGACGCATCAACAGCACTGCTGCCTTCGCCTTTTCTTCGAGCTTGTGCTCGTGCATTTCTGCGAGACCCTCAGGGATCACGTGGAATGCCGAGCCAATTGTGACTTCAGAGGCCTTAATCGGAACACCTGAGGGGTCGCGGGTCAAACGGGTTCCCGCCTCCCACATGGTGTGCTTGAGCACATCGTTGGGGTTTTCTTTTGGCGCGAGGTCCCTAAACAGTGCAACAGCGGGGATAGGGGTGGCAAGGAGTGCACCGATCATGGTGTTGCGCACGAGGGAGCGACGGGTGAAACCCGATTCCTTGTTGGCCTGCGTGAACATTCCCGCAGCGACTTCGCGGGTCTCGTCCGTTCCACGCACAGGGTGGCGCTCCTCGACAAGTTCGTGTCCGTGCATGAGCGACTTCGCCCAGTGGACTGCTCCAAAACCAATTCCCAAAAGCCCGATGGTGATTCCCAGGCCCGTGAAGAGGTTGTTGAGTCTGGTGGAGAGAACATCACCTGGGGTGATGGGGAAGGCGTTATAGGACACCGCGGCAATGATGCTGCCAACAATCGAGAGACCAAAGAACAGTGCGATGCGACGCTCCGCCTGCTTCTCGAACTTCTCGTCCATATCCGTAATGCGGGGACGCTCGGGGGGCAAGCCGGGGTTTGACGCCTGGTCGCTGGGGACCACTGCGGCTCCCACTTCAGGCTCATAGCTGTAGTCGTGCGAATCTCCGCCTGACTTCTTCGCCATTGAGTTCTCCTCTAATCGATTCAGACTTAGTTGGATTTAGCGGTCAGCCAGATTGCGATGGCAACCATGACTCCAAGACCGATAATCCAGACAAATAGACCTTCAGCTACCGGGCCGAGGCTGCCGAGGGTGAAACCACCCACCGAAGGAGCCTCATCGAGGTAGGCGAGGTAGGTGATGATGTCGTTTTTTTCCTCAGGAGTGAGGTTCATGTCATTAAAGACCGGCATGTTCTGCGGGCCAGTGACCATTGCGGCGTAGACGTGAATGGGGTCTACATCCGCAAGCCCTGGAGCCCACTTGCCCTCAGTCAGGGCTCCACCCGCACCAGCAACGTTGTGACACATTGCACAGTTAATGCGGAAGAGCTCAGCACCGTTAGCGGCGTCGCCGTCTGCTGCGTAGTACTTGGGATCTGGCATACCAGGTCCTGGAGCCAGAGAAGCCACCCAGGCGGCAAGAGCGTCGATTTGGGGCTGGGTGAACTGCGGTGGCTTACGCTCGGCCTGGGGGCCAGACGCCGCCATGGGCATACGGCCCGTTCCGACCTGGAATTCGACAGACAGTGCTCCCACGCCAATCAGGGAGGGGCCAGCGTCGGTGCCCTCTCCGTTCGTGCCGTGACAGCTTGCACAGTTGGCCAAGAAGAGCTTTCCGCCCTCATCGACTAGCGAAGCTGCATCAACCGTCTGAGTTTCGGCACTTGCGATACCTGCGGTGGTGGCTGCATATGCGCCACCGGTTACAAAAAGACCAAGAATCATCAGGGCAACACCGGCAAGTGGGTGCCTACGGCCTCGCTTGCGGGGGAGGGGACTGGTGTTCTTCATATCGAGTATCGATCTCCGGTAGTCGGGGGTTTATTTCAGGACGTAAATCACGAGGAACAGGCCGATCCAGACCACGTCCACAAAGTGCCAGTAGTACGAAATAACGATGGCGCTGGTTGCTTCACGGTGGGTGAATACCTTGACCGCGTATGCGCGTCCAATCACCAGCAAGAAGGCGATCAGACCACCGGTCACGTGGAGACCGTGGAAGCCAGTGGTGAGGTAGAAGGCTGAGCCGTATGCATCGGAGCT